>RGAU01000155.1 GCA_009919975.1 Gammaproteobacteria bacterium | reverse complement strand
CTGATGCGGAGGCGCTGACGGCGCAGAACACGCGCATGACCCTCATGATTGCCGCGAACTACGGCGGACGCTGGGACATCGTGAATGCGGCTCGGGCCCTGGCTCAGGAGGTTGAGGCGGGTCGCCTTCGGGCTCAGGATATCGACGAATCCGCCCTGGATGGTGCCCTAAGCCTTGCTGGCGTGCCGCCCCCCGATCTCTGCATCCGCACGGGCGGCGACCATCGCATATCGAACTTTTTGCTCTGGCAATTCGCCTATACGGAGCTCTTCTTCACCGATCGCTTTTGGCCCGATTTTGACGGGGCGGCCCTTGAGGAAGCCCTCGGCGAGTTTTATTGCCGACAGCGGCGCTTTGGACGCCGCTAGTGCCCCTCGCCCCGAACCGCACCTAAAGCCCTATCCAAGCCCCAATCAAGGTACACTTCCGTATCGCTGGGGAGAGGGCGGGCCATGCTTAAGCAACGTATCCTGACCGCGGTGCCCTTGGCCGTGGCCTTTCTTGCCGCCCTGTTTTATTTACCTGCCCCGGCCTTTGCGGGCCTCATCGCCCTATTGCTGCTTATGGCGGGCTGGGAGTGGGGCGCCCTTGCGGGCCTCCGTCCGGGTTCCCGAATTGCCTTTTTGCTGGTGCTAGCGTTGCTCCTCGGCGCACTTCTCGCGCAGCGTGGGCAACTTGAGCCCTGGCTCTTCCCGCTGTCCCTTGGGCTTTGGATCTTCCTTTCCGTGCTGGTGCTCACCTTTCCCCGCAGCGCCCCCGTGCTTCGGGGCATGGGGCTGCGCCTTGGGCTTGCGGTATTAGTGCTCGCCCCGGCCTATCTCGCGGTGCTGGTGCTTTACAGCGCAGGCCCTTGGTATCTTTTATGGGCGCTGGGCGTCGTGTGGGCCGCGGATATCGGCGCCTACTTTGCGGGACGTCGCTTCGGAAAGCGGAAGCTGGCGCCGGCGGTGAGTCCTGGGAAGAGTTGGGAAGGGGCCCTTGGGGGGCTCGCCTGCGCGCTCCTCGTATCGCTCACCTTTGCCTACGCCCTCGCCGTACCCTGGGGTGCGCCGCTGCTGCTATTCACCGTGCTGGTGGCCGTTCTGTCTATCTTTGGGGATCTATTCGAAAGCGTGCTCAAGCGCACGGCCGGGGTGAAGGATTCGGGAGGGCTCCTGCCCGGGCACGGCGGCGTCCTAGATCGTCTTGATGCGCTGCTGCCTGCCTTGCCCCTAGCCGCCCTTGGCCTCGGGGCTTTGCCCTCCGCGGGCTAGGAAGGGGACCGTCATGAAGCCCGATCAGATCACCATTCTCGGCGCCACCGGTTCCATCGGCGAAAGCACGCTGGCGGTGCTCGCGGAACATCCGGAGCGCTATTCCGTTTATGCCCTCACGGCTCACCGCCAAGCCGACAAGCTGCTGGATCAGTGCCGGCGCTTTCGGCCTCGCTATGCCGTGCTGGTGGACTCGACCGGAGCGTCGACCCTTGCGGCGGCACTGAAGGCGGAGGGTCTTTCCACGGAGCTGCTGGTGGGGGCCGAGGCCCTCGTGGCTGTGGCCGAGGCCCCGGAAGTGGACCAGGTCATGGCAGCCATCGTCGGGGCAGCGGGCCTGCCACCCACCTTAGCGGCGGCAGAGGCAGGAAAGCGTGTGCTCCTGGCCAATAAGGAAGCCCTGGTGGTGGCCGGTCCGCTGTTTATGGAGGCCGTCCGCCGCGGTGGGGGCGCCTTGCTTCCCATTGATAGCGAGCATAACGCGCTGTTCCAGTGCATGCCCCCGGGCTACGTGGCGGGCCAGCCCCCGGCAGGGGTGCGAAAGCTCCTGCTCACGGGATCGGGAGGGCCCTTTCGCCATCGCGATCCGACGACCCTCGGGGCCGTAACCCCGGAGGAGGCCTGCGCCCATCCCAATTGGTCCATGGGACAAAAGATCTCCGTGGATTCCGCAACGATGATGAATAAGGGCCTCGAGTTCATTGAGGCCTGCTTGCTCTTCGCGACGCCACCCAGTGGCATCGAGGTGGTGATCCATCCTGAGTCCGTCATCCACTCCCTGGTGGCCTATGAGGATGGGTCCGTCTTGGCTCAGCTGGGCCCCCCGGATATGCGCACGCCCATTGCCGCGGGCCTGTCCTGGCCAGACCGGATCGACGCTGGCGTATCCCTCCTTGATCTTGTGGCCGTGGGTTCCCTTACCTTTGAGGCTCCGAGCTTTGAACGCTTCCCCTGCCTCGCACTGGCGCTCGCGGCGGCGGAGCGAGGAGGCTTGGCCCCTGCCTGGTTAAACGCGGCAAACGAAGTTGCCGTCGCGGCCTTCCTTGCGCGGCGCATCGGATATCTGGCGATCCCTGCTATCATCGACCGAGTGATGAAGGGGGCAACCCTCGCGCCCGCAGAATCCCTGGACGCCGTGCTTGCCGCGGACCGGGAAGCGCGCAGGGCGGCGGAAGCGCTGCTGCCCATCTACGCGGCCTAGAAGGCCTAAATTTCAAGAGAGCACCGCCGCATGGACCTGCTTCAAACGATCCTTGCCTTGCTGCTGACCCTCGGAATCCTGGTGACGGTGCACGAGGCTGGGCACTTTTTTCTTGCCCGCTATTTTGGCGTGCGCGTGCTGCGCTTCTCCCTGGGCATGGGTCCCGTGCTGTGGCGGCGCCAGGGAGCTGGGGGGACGGAGTTTGCCTTAAGCCTCCTGCCCATCGGGGGCTACGTCAAAATGCTCGAAGGGGACGCCGATGGCATTGCCTCGACGCCTGGGCAGCGTGCTTTCAGTGAAACCCACCCGGCGGCCCGCATCGCCATTGCCCTAGGGGGGCCGGTGGCCAATCTCCTTTTGGCGGTGCTCGTGTATTGGGTTCTATTTGTCTCTGGGGTGACGGGGCTTGTGCCTTACGTGAAGGCCCTGGAGGGCGCCGAGGGCCCGGCTCTGGGCGCCCGGGTGCTGGCCGTCGACGGCCAGGAAACGCCTAACTGGAACGCCGTCAATGAGGCTTTGGTCCGACGCCTCGGGGAATCGGGGCAGATCACCTTTACCTTGGAAGGGGACCGAGGCCCCTGGACCCTAGAGCGGCCCATTGAGCGCTGGCTCGCTGATGCGGAGGCGCCTCAATTTCTCTCCGAGCTTAAGCTTGAGCCTGCCTACCCTGTGGTGCTTGGTCGGATCCTCGAGGGCAGCCCGGCGGAGGCTGCGGGCTTGCGCCCCGGGGACCGTATCACCGCCGTGAACGAGCGAGCTGTCGAGCATTGGCGTGCCTTCGTAGACGCCGTGCAGGCCGCAGGCTCGGAAACGCTCACTCTCAACCTTGATCGGGGCGGTGAGCCTCGTCGCCTAACCGTTCAGCCCCGCCTTCAGGAAGGCAAAGGGTTCCTGGGGGTAGGGCCGGCCTATGCGGTACAGCGCTGGGGTCTTGGGGAAGCGGTGGGGGAGGCCGTCATGGCCACCTGGGATAAGACGACCATGACTCTGGGTCTCGTCAAGAAGATGGTGCAGGGCCTCGTTTCTACAAGAAACTTGAGCGGCCCCATTACCATTGCTAAGGTCGCCGGCGATTCAGCGAAGTCCGGGATAGAGACCTTCCTGGGCTTCCTCGCGCTGCTGAGCGTCAGCCTTGCGGTTTTGAATCTGCTCCCCATACCGGTCCTTGATGGGGGGCACGTGGTGCTCCATGTGCTGGAGTGGGTGCGCGGCGCGCCGCTCCCGGAGCGGGTGCAAGCCCTGGGGGTTCAGGTGGGCTTAATGCTGGTCGTGAGCTTAATGGCCCTGGCCCTGATTAACGATTTTTCCCGACTTTAGAGACGCTTAGTGAAATTTCCTTTTCTCTCCGTCCTGCGCTCGGCGTTCCTTGCGCTGATGCTTGGCCTCGCTCCCCTGGGGGCCTTGGCAGAAGACGCCGGTAGCGCCGCGGCCTTCACCATTGGAGATATCCGGGTGCAGGGGTTGCAGCGGGTTTCCCCGGGGACGGTGTTTGGCCTACTCCCGGTGAACGTCGGGGATCGCTACGACGAATATTTGGCGCGGGAGACCCTTCGCTCCTTGTTCTCCTCGGGGTACTTCAGCGATATCGGCGTCGGGCGTGACGGCAATGTGCTGGTGCTTACCCTCCTGGAGCGCCCGGCCATCGATTCCATTACCCTTGATGGCAACGAGTCCATAGAAACCGATGCGCTGCTCGAAGGGCTTGCGGGCTCGGGGCTCGCCGAAGGGGAAATTTTCCAAAGGGCAACCCTCGAGCGAGTCGAGCTCGAGCTCACGCGGCAGTACGTCTCCCAGGGTCGCTACGGCGCCAGCATCGAGGCGGAGGTGGAGGACCTCCCGCGGAATCGGGTCGCGGTGAAGATCGAAATCGAAGAAGGCTCCGTGGCTAAAGTGCGTCACCTGAATATCGTGGGAAATACGGTCTACACCGACCGGGAGCTCCTCGACAGCTTCGAGATGAAGCTCCCGAGCCTCCTTTCTTTTTATAAGAACGACGATCGCTACTCCCGGGAAAAGCTCTCCGGCGACCTTGAGCGCCTCGAGGCCTATTACAAAGACACGGGCTACGTGAACTTCCGCATTGACTCCACCCAGGTGACCGTCAACCCCGACAAGAGCGAGGTGTACATCACCATCAACGTCGATGAGGGGGATAAGTACACGGTCAGTGACGTGGAACTCGCTGGAGAGCTTAACGATGTTCCCGCGGAGGCGCTCGAGTCTCTGCTCCTGGTGTTTGAAGGGCAAACCTTCTCCCAGGCTCTAGTGACGGCCACGGAAGAACGGCTGACGAGCGCCCTTGGCAATGCCGGCTACACCTTTGCCGAGGCCAATGGCGTCCCCGAAGTTGAGGAAGACGAAGGCACGGTGCGGCTACGCTTTTTTGTGGACGCGGGGCAGCGCGCCTATGTCCGACGGATTAACTTTCGGGGCAACACCCTTACCCGAGACAACGTGCTGCGCCGGGAGATGCGTCAACAGGAGGGAGGCTGGGCCTCCACTTCTCAAATTGACCTCTCCAAGGTGCGCTTGGAGCGCCTGGGTTACTTCAAGAACGTTAACGTCGAAACCCCAGCCGTTCCAGGCACGGAAAACCAGATTGACGTCGAGTTCAGCGTTGAGGAACAGCCCTCCGGGAGCATCTCCGGCACCCTCGGCTATGCCCAGCAGGCGGGTCTGATCCTTGGGGCGCAGTATCAAGAGAACAACGTTTTTGGCACCGGGAACTCCACGAGCGTGGGGATTAACTGGTCCCAGTTCCAACAGTCGGTGAATTTCAATTTCTTTAACCCCTATTTCACCGTCGACGGTATCAGTCGCGGGTTTAATCTGTTCTACCGCGAGACGAACTTTGGGCAGCAAAACATCGCTCGCTTTCTGACCAATGCCTACGGCGCGGGGGTCAACTTTGGTTACCCCATTAGCGAGGTCGAGCGCCTCAATTTCGGGGTGAACATCGACTACACGGATATCACCGCGGGGTTATTTCCGGCGCAGGAAATCACCAGCTTTATCCAGTCTGAGGGCAGCACTTTCCTGAATTACACGGCGAACCTCACCTGGATCAACTCCCAGCTGAATCGGGGGCTCTTTCCCACCCGGGGTTCGTCCCAGAACCTCTCGGCGGAAGTGGCCCTGCCCGGCAGTGACCTGATGTTTTTCAAGGTGCGCTATGAAGGGCAGAAGTTCATACCCCTTGGGCCCATCTTCACCCTGCGGGCCCATACCAAGTTGGGCTACGGGGACGCCTTTGGGGGGAGCTCAACGCTGCCCTTCTATGAGCACTTTTTCGCTGGTGGCTTCGGGTCTGTGCGGGGCTTTGAGTTGAATTCCCTAGGCCCCCGGGCTACCGAGCCCCCGGATTCGCCTTTCCAGGGTCGCCGGCCCCAGCCCTTCGGGGGGAACGTGCTGATCAGCGGTGGTCTGGAAGTCATCCTGCCCGTGCCCTTCGTGGAGGATGACCGGCAGTTCCGTCCCGTGGCCTTCTTCGACTTCGGCAACGTGTTCAACACAGAC
>RGAU01000154.1 GCA_009919975.1 Gammaproteobacteria bacterium | reverse complement strand
CACCATCGAAAGCCCGACCTCAATGATTTTGCCGCCGGGGACAGAGCAGCCCACGCTCCGCTTCACCCTGCGCTTCCCCGAGGCCCACCGGGGACCGGTGCAGTGCTACCTAAGCGGCCAGGGCGCCATTCCAACGGCGCGGGAAGGCGGGCAAATAGAGGCCAAGGCCGCCGCTGCCCCACCCCTCGGGCGAAGCCGCTTCAACTGCACGGCCCAGGGGCCCGGGGGACGCTGGCATTGGCTGTCCCAGCCCCTGCTGCGCCTCCCCTAGTGATCGAAGCGGCCGAGGCGATTAAAACGCATGATGGCGAGGAGATCGGCAACGTAAGCCGCCCGCCGTTCTGAGTAGCGCAGGAGCCCAGGGGCGAGCAATTCCCCAGACAGGGGCCGCCCCTCCCGCCGGGCAGCAGCCCGCAGCACGCGGAAGGAACGATGGGCGGGGTGGCTGTTTAAGTTGTGCATGTAGCTCACCACAAGACCGCACCCCTCGCTGTAGCACCACTGGCCAAAGAAATTGCGACCCACCTGAGCAAAGCGCGAGGTGCCCCAGGCCGACTCCGTGGCGGCCTGGGCCAGAGCCAGGGAAGGAGGAATGCGATCTACGCGGCGAAGCAGGCGGGGCAGACGATCAGCGCCGCCCCCGGGAGACGGTAGACCGAAGTGGTCCTCAAGGTCGGCCAGCCACCCTTCCGTCTCCTCATCCCAAGACTCTTCAGCGCTTAGGAGCCCCTCGATACGGACCCGGAGCTCATCGATTCGTTGATTCTCCGCCTCGATGCGCGGCAGGAGAAAGGCGAAGAAAGCCGCTTTCCGAGCACTCACCGTCGGCAGCGCGGCGAAATCCGGGACCTGTTCCGGCGCCGGGCCCCGAAGGACCGTATCGCCCGCCTTCCCTTCGGGACGATTCCCTGCCCACCACAGAAGCAGCGCCACGAGCACCAGGCCCACGCCGAGCCCCTGCCCCTGCCGGAGCGAAGGCCGTGGCAATCCCTTAAGGCGGGCCAGAAACACCTGCAGCGTTTTCACGCACCGTGCTCCCGAAGCACGGTGAGGGGCGGCACGGAAACTACCTTACGGGTGGCCAGAAGCCCCAGCGTCAACACCAGACTCACCCCAAGCACGGGGCCCAGGAACCAGAGGATTCCATGGCTTTGCGCCGGAAGACCAAAGAGTTGCGTTTCCATTGCCCAGATCATCAGTTCAGCACCCAGGGCCGCCAGCATGCCCGAGAAGACCCCCAGGGTAGCAAATTCCACCACAAGCGCCCCCTGAAGCCGCTGCCGGCTACCCCCGAGGGCCCGCAGCAGACCGTACTCCCGGAGCCGCTCATCCATGGTCGACTGAATGGAGGCTAACAGCACGAGAGCCCCCGCCCCCAGCACCAAGAAGAGCACGACCTCGACGGCGATGGAAACCCGGGCGACGATTTGCTGAAGCTGAGCAATGAGCCCGTCCACGGCAATGATGCTGACGCTCGGGAACGTGCGAAGGAGGGTCGGTAAGGTGCTCTGCCGCTCCGGCGAAAGGAAGAAGCTCGTGAGGTAGGTGGCGTCCCGATCCTCAAGCAGGCCCGGCGAGAGGAGCAAGAAAAAGTTCGGACGCAGGGAATCCCAGGCCACGCGGCGCAGGGCGACTAAAGGCAGATCGAAGCGCTGATCCCCCACCTCGAGGGTCACCCGGTCCCCCAGGGTAAGGCCGACGCCTGCGGCAAAATCCGCCTCGAGGGACAGCCCCGGAACTGGGGCCAACTCGTCCCACCACTGACCTGCCACAACCTCGTTGCCTTCGGGCAAGGGTCCACTCCAGCTTAAATTACGCTCCTCCGTGAGCCGGGCCGCGGCGCGGCTGGCTTTCGGGTCGAGGACCGCCCCATTCACCGCCGTAATCCGCCCTCGGGTCATGGGGAAGGCCGGCTGGGGCACAACGCCCTGAGCTTCCAGAGCTTGCTGAAAGGCCGGTCGCTCTTCGCTGTCCAAATTCAGCACAAAATGATTAGGCGCCCCCTCGGGAAGCTGGGCTCGCCAGCTATCGAGGAGCGAACTACGCAGCACGGTCAGGGTGAGGAGCAGCATGAGCGCCGTTCCAAAGACCAGCATCTGCACAATGCTGGCCCCCTGCCGCCGGGACAGGGCAGCCAGCCCCAAGCGCCAGGCGCGGCCGGCTTGCATCCCTAGCACCCGGCCACTGCGGAGTAGGACAAAAGCGAGCGCAGCGAAAAAGGCCGAGGTGCCGCCAAGGCCCAGGAGCACCCAGCCCGCGAGCTCGAAGCTTCCCGCATAGGCAAAGAGAAGCCCCAGGAGCGCCAGCAGCCCGAGCCCGCGATAGAGCGGCCCTTTCCGGGAGGCCTGGGCCAGATCACGCCGGAGCACGCGCACCGGTGTTACGGTCTCGAGCTCGAGAAGCGGCGGCAGGGCAAAGGCCAATAGGCATAGCCAGCCCGTCAGCGTGCCCAAAACCCAGGGCACCCAGCCCGGCGCCGGCAACGCCACGGGCACGTACGCGGCGAGCAGCTTAAAAAGCGCCGCCTGCACCCCGTAGGCCAGCCCCAGGGCGAGCACGGTCACCAAGGCGCCCAGTTGAAAAAGCTGCCCCAGATAGAGCCGCCGAATGGTGCCGCTGGTGGCACCGAGGGTCTTCATGACCGCCACCGCATCGGCCTGTTGCGCCGCATAGCGCGCCGCCGCAAGCGCTACCGCAAGGCTGGCCAGGAGCACCGCCATGAGCCCCCCGAGGCGAAGAAAACGCTCTGCCCGGTCCAGGGCGCGCCCCAGGCTCCGATTCCCGGTGCGCACATCTTCCAGATCAAAGCGTGCGTCAAAACCCTCCGGCAGCTGCGCCTCAAAGGCCCCAAGGGCCGACTCCGGGCCCGCAAGGAGCAGCGCATGCTCTACCCGGGCGCCGGGGCGCAGCACCTGGGTTTTAGCCACGTCGGAAAGGGCCATGAGCACCCGGGGGGCCAGCAAAAAGTTCCCCCCCTGATCCGGCGTATCGGTTAGCACCCGGTCGATGCGCAGGGACACCGCCCCAAGATCGAGAGTCGCACCGACCTCAAGGCCGAGAGACAGGAGCACCCGGGGCGCTGCCCACAGGGTTCCCGGGGCCGGGGTGTCCCGAGTAACAGCGCCCGCAGCCAGGGGATCGCCCGCGGTTTTGAGCGCGCCCCGCAGAGGATAGTTTGGGGAGACGGCCTGCACTGATACTAAAAGGGCATCAAGGTCGGAAAAGGCCATGGAGGTAAAGCCCACGGTGCGCGCCGTCGCAAGGCCCAGGGCCTGCGCCTCGGCCTCCCAGGCCTCCGGAGGGGCCTCCCGCCCTTCGATGCGGCGGTCCGCGGCGAGAAAGGCACTGGCCTCGAGCACGAGGGCCCGCTCAAGCCGGTCCACGAAGAGGGAGATGCCCGTCACCGTGGTAATGGCCAGCAGCAGCGCTGCGGCCAGGAGCCTAAGCTCCCCGCCTCGCCAGTGCCGGCGAAGCATGCGCTGGGCTAGGCCTCGGCTCACGAAGTCGAATCCTGCTCGGGGTGAAGCTGTCCCGCCTCAACACGCAGCGCCCGATCACAGCGGGCCGCGAGGGCGGGATCATGGGTGACCAGCACCAGGGTGGTCTCAGCCTCCGCGTTCAGCTCAAAAAGCAAATCGGCGATGCGCTGCCCCGTGGCTTGATCCAGATTTCCCGTGGGCTCGTCCGCAAAGAGCAGCTTAGGCTGGGCCGCGAAGGCCCGAGCTAGGGCCACCCGCTGCTGCTCCCCCCCGGAAAGCTGGCGCGGCGTATGGCGCGCTCGATCGCCCAGGCCCACCCGTTCTAGATAGCTGCGGGCCAGCGCCTCCGGAGTCTCCCGCCCCGCCAGCTCCAGGGGAATCATGACGTTTTCCAAGGCCGTAAGGGCCCCCAGCAGCTGAAAGTTCTGAAAGACAAAGGCAATACCCTCAGCCCGCAGGGCAGCGCGACGATCCTCGGACTCGGAACTGAAGGGCTGGCCCGCAAAGTACACCGTCCCTTCCGTGGGCGTGTCGAGCCCAGCCAAAAGCCCCAGGAGCGTGGTCTTCCCCGATCCGGAGGCACCGACGAGGGCAACGCTATCCCCCGCCTTGATCTCAAGGTCGATCCCCGTAAGGATGGAAAGCTGCTCATCGCCAAGGGCAAGGCGCTTGCCCAGGCGCTGGGCCGACAATATGACAGGACGATCCAATTCCATGACGCTACGCCTTCCCTTGCTGATGTTCCTCCTAGGTTTCTCCCTGCTCGAAGCACGGGCGGAAGACCGGAGGGTGCTGGTTTTCGGAGATAGCCTCAGTGCGGGCTATGGCCTTCAAGCGGGCGAAGGCTGGGTGGCCCTGCTCGCCAAGCGGACCGAAGCGGCAGGCCTGCCCGTGGCGCTGGTTAACGCATCAATCAGCGGAGAGACCACCCGGGGTGGCCTTCGGCGCCTAGGCGACGTGCTTGCCCGCCAGGAACCTGATGTGGTCATCCTCGAACTCGGGGGCAACGACGGGTTGCGAGGGTACCCGATCGAGCAAATTCACAGCAACTTAAGCGAAATGGTCAAAGCCATAAAGGCCGCGGGGGCTGAGGTCCTGCTCGTCTCCATCCCCCTGCCCCCCAACTATGGGCCCCGCTATGTGAAGGCCTTCCAGGGGGCCTTCGAGGCCGTCGCCGCGGCGGAGGCGGTTCGCCTCCTCCCCTTTACCCGGTCCCTCCTGCCCCTGAACGAGGACATGATGCAGGCCGACGGCATCCATCCCACGGCCAAAGCCCAGCCTCTCATGCTTGAGGCCCTCTGGCCCGCCCTTGCGCCTCTACTGCAAACGGGCGCTGGGAAGGCCATACCCCCGGAAACCCCATGAGGCTGCTACACTCCGTTCAAAAAGGGATCTTCGTCCGTGTCTGAATCCGTACTCGATGCCGCCCGAGGCGATACTAAGGCCAGCCTGATTCTCTCGGGCCTAGAGCTTTTCTCCACCCAAGGCCTCGACGCCGTCTCCATGCGCACGATCAATGCCCACGCCGGCGCTCGGAACGCCTCGGCCGTGCATTACCACTTCGGCTCAAAAATGGGCATGGTGAAAGCCATCATCGAGTTCCTGAAGAGCCAGCTCGACGTGCACCGGCTTCCCATGGTGACGAGCCTCGAAGCGCGGGCCGCAGTGGGGGAATCCCTAACGGTGCGGGAAATTCTCGGCGCGAACTACTGGCCCTATATTCACCTTTACGAGGACCCTCAGCTCGGTCGCCACGGCGTGCTCTTCCTCGCTCGGCTCCACACGGATATCGATCCAGAAACGCAAACGCTTCTAAACCAAGATGCCCACGGCATACCGGCTCGCTTAGATGCGCTCTTGGCCCGAGCCCTTCCTGAGCTGGGCGACCAGGAACGGCGCACCCGCTATATCTACTCCTGGAGCTTAACCCTGCACGGTCTCGCCTCTGGCGGCACTTGGAAGAACACGTCCCTTGGCGATTTGCACACCGGGAGCGCCCAGGCTAGCTACGAGCGCCTGCTGGACTACCTGGTAGGCGGCATGACCGCTCCGGGGAGCGCCCCGGGAAGCCGCAAAGCGTAAAACCGACTTCCGCCGGAGCATCCTAGAGGCTGCTGACCAGGTGGCCTCCATCTACCGTAATCACCTGTCCGGTCATGTGCGCGCTGGCGCGCCCAGCCAGCAGCAGGAAGGCGCCGTCGTAATCCTCTAGCACCCCAGCTCGGCGCTGGGGGATGGGCCGCAGAAAGGCCTCCGCTTCCGGGCTGTCGAGAAGCCGTTCGCTCACGGCGCTGCGGAAGTAGCCTGGCGCCAGCGCGTTGCAGCGCAGGGAAAAGCGCGCGCCTTCCAAGGCAATTTGCTTCGTCAGCTGCACCACCCCTGCCTTGCTAACGGCGTAGGGCGTAACCCCCTTCTGCTGCCGAAAGGCGAGGATGCTCGCGATGTTGACGATGTTGCCCCCCTGCCCCCCTTCCCGCCAGGCCCGGGCCGCGGCCCGGG
>RGAU01000153.1 GCA_009919975.1 Gammaproteobacteria bacterium | reverse complement strand
TGTGAAGGGAAGGCCGTGGCGCTCGTGGTGACGGCCATTAGCGGCCAGGGCCATATCTTCGGCCGGGGCAATCAGCAGCTGTCCCCGGCCTTCCTGCGCCGCCTGGGCCCGGAGCAGTGGCACATCGTAGCGACCCGCAGCAAGCTTTTGACCCTTGAGGGGCGCCCCCTGCAGGTGGATACGGGGGACCCGGCCCTAGATCGGGCGCTCTCCGGCTATCGCCCGGTGATCACGGGCTTCGAAGATGAGGTGGTCTACGCCGTCGGCGCGCAGCCCTAACGATGATGCCGGGCGAGGAAACGCTCAAAGCGCCCCAGGGCGTCCCGCAGCTCTTCCTGCCGGGGTAGGAACACCCAGCGTTGGTGCTGGCGGTCGGGCAAATTGAAGGCCGTGCCCTGCACCAGCAAGAGCTTCTCCTCCGTCAGCAGATCGAGTACGAACTTCTCATCGTCTTCGATGAGGTAGTGGTCTGGATCAAGCCGCGGGAACAGATAAAGACCGCCGAGGAGCGCCCGCTGCTCGTAAAGGGCGCCGCCGGGGCATACGAGATCGTTGATGCTCTGATAGCCCCCGAGGGCCCCCTGCACCGCGTGCTGCGTGGGGACGTTGGCGCAGAGGCGCATGGAGGCAAGGATTTCCAGCCCCTCCAGGTAATCCCGGGCGCCCCGAAGATTCCCCGAGCACACCATCCACCCCGTGCGAAAGCCTGCGGCGCGGTAGTTCTTCGAAAGACCTCCGAAGGTGAGCACGAGGGCTTCTTCCGTGACCGAGGCCAGGGGCACGTGCACGGCGCCATCGTAGAGAATGCGGTCGTAGATTTCGTCCGCAAAGAGCACCAGATCGTGGTGGGTGGCGAAGGTGCCAAGGGCCTCCACCATGGCACGCTCGTAGACCGCCCCCGTGGGATTGTTGGGGTTGATCACCACGAGGCCTCGGGTGCGCTCGGAGACCTTGCTCTCGAGATCGTCTAGGTCCGGCTGCCACCCCGTGCCCTCATCGCAGCGGTAGTGTATGGCCTTGCCGCCGGCAAGGGTCACCGCCGCGGTCCAGAGGGGGTAGTCCGGGGCCGGCACGAGCACCTCGTCGCCGTCGTTGATGAGGCCCTGCATGGCCATGACGATCAGTTCGGAGACGCCGTTGCCGATGAACACGTCTTCCACGTCCACGCCCCGAATGCCTTGCTGCTGGGTCCGCTGCATCACGGCCTTCCGGGCCGCGTAGAGGCCCTTGCTGTCGCAGTAGCCCTGAGCCTGAGGAAGGTTGCGGATAACGTCCTGAAGGAGCTCATCGGGGGCTTCGAAGCCGAAGGGGGCAGGGTTGCCAATATTAAGCTTAAGAACCCGATGCCCTTCTTCCTCAAGCCGCTTTGCCGCCTTCAGCACCGGGCCTCGAATGTCGTAGCAGACGGATTCGAGTTTTCTGGACTTCTTAATGCTGGCCATGGGGCGCCCCGGTGTGTTGACAGACGGCTGGGCCGAAAGCCTAAGCTAGGCCTCCGGCGACCAAAGGGTCGCGAGCATAGCAGGGAGCATGGCCATGGGTAAGGTGTCGAAAACGGATGCGGAATGGCGCGAAATGCTCACTCCGGAGGCCTATAAGGTCGCGCGAAAGGGGGGCACGGAGCGAGCCTTCACCGGGGCCCTGTGGGACGAAAAGCGCGAGGGGCTTTACCGCTGCGTCTGCTGCGACCAGCCCCTCTTCGAGGGCGCCACGAAGTATGACTCGGGCACGGGCTGGCCTAGCTACTGGGCGCCCGTGAACGGCGATGCGGTATGGGAACGGGAGGACCGGGGCCTCTTCATGGTGCGCACGGAAGTCCTCTGTAGCGGCTGCGATGCCCACCTCGGGCATGTCTTCCCCGATGGCCCCGCGCCCACGGGGCTTCGCTACTGCATGAACTCCGCGGCGCTGACCTTTGAGCTGGCGGACGGCGCTACTGCTGCTGCAGAAGGTTAACGGGGGCGTACTGATCCGTAAGGAGCCGCGTGTCCTCGGCGAAGCGCGGGGCCACGTTGAAGTTCCGGGCGAGGGGTAGGGGATCGGAGGCAAAGCGTCGCAGGGGACGGCGAAGGGCGTCCGCTGCGGCTTGCCGATCCTCGGCGCTCGGGAAAGGCCGCTTCTGCGCCACCAAAATCCGATTCAAGGTTTCATCGAGGCGCACCTCCGCCAGGGCGGGGAAGACCGCCGCATAGGTGGCCGTTTCCGCGTCATAGAGGGCGCTGGAGGCAAAGGTATTGGCCACCAAAACTCCGTCCTCCGTGAGCGCGGCGCTCACCTCCTCAAGAAACTCCTGGGTCATGAGGTGCTCGGGGATGTAATCGCCGGTGAAGGCGTCGAGCATGATGTAGTCCCAGGTAAGGCCCCGGGCTGCGGCGCGCTTCAAAAAGACCCGCGCATCCTGCACGTGCACGGTCATCTGCGCCGTCGGCTTAAAGGCGAAGAAGCGCTTGGCCACGGTCACCACTGCCTCGTCGATTTCCACCAAATCCTGCGTCGCCTCGGGAGTGAGGGCGCTGAAGACCTTCGGCAGGGTGCCGCCCCCGAGGCCCACCATGAGGATGCGCTTGGGCTCCGGAGTCACGAGCAGGCCGGAGAGCATCATGCGGGCGTAGGGGAAGATCAGCCGGTCCGGGTCGTCTAAATCGAGGCAGCTCTGGTTGCGATTGGAGCGGCGCACGGTAAAGAGCAGGCAGCGCTCCGAGCCAAGATCGCGGACCAGAATGTTGCGATAGAGGGAGCGTTCCTCGTGGATGATTTCGGCGCGAAGGGCGGGCGCAAGCACGAGAAGCAGTAGGGCTAGGGCGCGAAGCATGGCTAGGCCTCCTGGTGGGGGGCGGCGGCGAGCAGGGCGAGGGCGCCGCAGGCCAGGAGGGCGCCGCTCAGCAGCAGGAGAATCGTATCCACCTCAAACCAGAGAATGAAGTAGAAGGAGGTGCCCAGGGTGCCGAGGGCGCTGCCAAAGGTGGACACAAAGTACAAAAGCCCCGCCACCTGGCCGCTCTCGTCCTTTGCCTGCACCAGGAGGCGCACGGAGTAGGGGGAGATCATGCCAAGCATCACCGTGGGCAAGAAGAAAAGGGCCATGGAGGCGAGGAGGGAGCCGTAGCGGGGATCCTCCACCTGGGTAAAGACCGCCTCCATGAGGCTGTCCCCAAAGCCGTAAAGGGGCCCGAGCAGGAGGGCGCCGCCGATAAAGAGGGCCCCGAAGCGTTTGATGCTCGGGTTCTTAAGGGATAGGCGCCCTCCGATCAGGTAGCCGAGGGACAGGGCCACCATGAACACGGTAATGATGCTGCCCCAGACATAGACGCTGGAGCCGAACCAGGGGGCCAGGATGCGCCCCCCCAGCAGTTCGATGGACATGATCACAAAGCCGCCGGTGAAGGCGAGGAGGAAGATCAGTTTTCGGTCCAAGGGGGGCTCCTAGGGGCTTAGGCGGCGCGGGGCACAAAATGCCCGGTCCGCTGACGCCCGGCGAGGAGCGTCGCAAAGGTGGATTGGGCGCCGTCTTCCGCCGCGGCGGCCAGCATGATTTGAACGAAGAGGTCCCGCTGGGCGTGGGAGCCCCCAAGGCGATGAAGGATCGGCAGGAGGGCCCGAATCCCACGCCAGCAGGCGCCATAGGCGCCGCGGTGGAAGGCGAGGCAGGCCTCCCCGAGGGGAACGGCAAGGTCACCGTAGGGCGCAGCGTCCGGATCCCCCTGCGCACCACGCTCTCGGAGCCCCGCAAGCACCGCTTCTGCCTCGTCAAAGCGCTCCGCGGCCGCCAGTCCCAGCACCCAATGGGCATCGCAGAAGGCCAGCATGTGCTCGCCAAGGCGCGGGCCCAGGCGATCGGCTACGGCGGCGAAAGCGGGCTTCAGGGCGAGGCCCCGCAGGGCGAGGCGCTGGAGCAGGGCTATATCGTTGCAAAGATCGAGGTATTCCTCGCTGTCCCCTACCTGGTAGCGCGTGGTGAAGTCCGCGAGGACCGCCTCGGGCCCTTCCGTTTCTAGGGCGAAGAGGGCGCGATGCCAAGCCAGGTGGCCGGTCATGGTGCCAGCGTTTGCCCAGTGCATTCCGTGGCCATCAACCCAGGCCAGTCCTTCGGCGGTGCGGCCCTCCATCTCCAGGCAGTGGGCCACGGCGTGAATGGCCCAGGGATCCTCCGGATCGAGGCTCACGGCGCGGCGGCCCAGGGCTTGAGCTTCCTCAAAGGCGCCGTTTTCCTCTAGAGCAAAGGCATGGATGCCCAGGAACTTGCCGTAGCGGGGCGTGGCCTCGGACCACTTGGGCGCGAGCGCGTCCATCACCGCGCGCATGGGGGCGCCGCCGCCGGCGTAGAAATGGCTGAACTGAGACAGCTTTAGGGCGAAGAAATCCTGGGGGTGATCCTGAAGGATGGCGTCCCAGAGGTCCCGGGCCCGGGTCTCGTTGTGGCCCACCCAGGCGGCGAGGGCCTCGGCGTGGGTCTGCTCCCGGGCGGTGCCCTGGGCCGCGAGGGCCTGGGCCTTGGCAGCGGAGGCCTCGGCGACGGGGCGAAGCTCCCCCTTGCCCGACAGCATCATGAGGGCGCCACGGGCGCACCAGGCCAGGGGCATCTCCGGGTCCGCTTCGAGGGTCGCTTTCAGCGCGTCGGGGACCGTAGGGGAGAAGCGCCCATAGGCGTCGAGGAAGCCCTCGTAGGCATCCACGGCCGCCGCGCTGGCGGCGGTCATGGGCTGGCCGGAGTGGTCGAGCATGGGTTATCTCCCCTGTCTGGGTTCGGGCACGTAGCGCAGCACAAGCCCGCCCCCGGCAATGAGAAAGGCCATGGAGGCGTAGAACACCGCATCGTAGCCCAGGGCCGTGGCCAGGGCACCGCCGAGGAGGGGGCCGATGGTGCCGGCGAGCTCCGAGGCGGTATTGGCAAGGGCGATGCGCATGGGGAGTTCGTCGCGATGGCCGAACTCCAGCGTGAGGTTCATGGAGGCGGCCTGAAAACCTTGGAACGCCGCGCCGATGCCGATGAATACGAGTACGGTGAGCAGCAGACCACTGCTGACCATGAGCGCTGCCGTGGAGGCCACCCATAGACCGATGGCGCCCAGGAAGGCCAGGCGGAAGCCGTGGCGATCGGCGAGGGCGCCCCAGGCTAGATTCGAGAAGGTTCCCGACAGGGTGAAGGCGGCCGTGAGAATGCCTAGGGTCTGCCCCGTAAGCCCGAGGCTGGTGCCCGCAAAGAGAATGTAGAAGGGCGCGGCCATGCGCCCCATGGTGGCGAGGCCCCGGGCCCCGACGTAGCGGGCAAAGGCGGGGTCTTCCCGGAGCAGGCCCGGAATCTGTTTCAGCCGGCTGCCAAGCGCCGTGGGGGCGCGCACCGTGGGGGGCTCCGGCTCCCGGATCACCACAAGCATGGCCAACCCAATGGAGGTCAGCACGAAGGCCATGATGAAGGTGTAGGAGTAGCCCTCCACCGTGGGCGTTTCGCCGATGAAGAAGGTGCCCCCCAGCCAGGCCACGGCGGCGGAGGTGAGCCCCGCTAAAAAGTTCCGAAGGCCCGTGAGGCGCCCCCGCTTTGAAACAGGGATAACTTTTGACATCAAGAAGTTAAAGACAACTCCTTGAATCCCCATGAAGAGTCCAAAGGCAAGGATAAAGACCCCAATGGCGAAGAGTGCTGCAGGCGGCGGCAGAAAGAGTCCGGCCAGCCCGATGAGCAGCACGGTACCGCGCATGATGCCCCCGGTGACGAAGCCCACGGGGAGCACGCGGCGTCGGTGTTCGATGAGGTTCGCCCCAATGAGGGGGGTGATCACCATGCCCAGGGCCTGGAGGGACAGGATCACCCCCACGGCGAAGTTCGAGCCCCCGGAAAGGAACATCACGTAGGCGGGGAGGAAGGTGGGGGCATTCAGCAGGCGAAAGCCCGTCTGTCCCAAAAGCCCATGGGCCAGGTGGCCCAGGTAGTTGCGCGTGAGATGCCGTTCGACAAAGCGGTTATAGGCGGCCTCCGCGGAGGCCG
>RGAU01000152.1 GCA_009919975.1 Gammaproteobacteria bacterium | reverse complement strand
ATCGACGTGGTGCTCGGCGAGCTTCGCGCTCGCGGCGAAAAGGTCTAAGGAGACAGGCCATGCGTGACAAGATTAAGTTGGTGTCGTCCGCCGGTACGGGCCACTACTACACCACGGACAAGAACAAGAAGAACACGCCGGATAAGCTCGAGTTCAAAAAGTTCGATCCCGTGGTGCGTAAGCACGTGATCTACAAGGAAGCGAAGATCAAGTAAGGATCTTCCGGAGGCGGAGATGCCCCCCGCGTTGGCACTCCGCCCGCCACCCCGGCGCCAGCCAGTGGGTGGCCGTAGTTTCCTGAATAATGGCCGGCCCCCGAACCTCGTCCCCCGCGCGAAGCCCTGAGCGCATCACCCTCGGTACGCTGCCATGTCCCACGACGGGCCATGGGGTTAGGCGGGTTGCGCTTTCTTTGCGGTGGCGGTCCGGTAAATCGTGGCCTAGGGCCGGGGCCGTTCGAACCGTCAGGCGCAGGCGAACCACACTCACGGCCTTTCCTAAGCGATAGCCGTAGCGAGCCTCGTGCACGGCTTCGAAGGCTTCCCGAAGCCCTGCCAAGGTGGCCAGGGTCGGGTCAAAGGGCACCTCTAGGGCATAGCCCTGCCCGGTGTACTGCAGTGCAAGGGCGCTTTCCCGGGCGGCTTCCTCGGCCTCCGCGCCGAGGGCAGCGAAGCCCTCCTCGGAGAGACGCCCGTGGGCCACCTGGGCGCGCTGAAGTCCATCCGCGTCCAAGGCGCAGCGCAAATCCTGGCTGAGCACGCGGGCGGGGGGGCTCGCGAGCATCCCGAAAGCCGAAAGCACGCCCCCGTAGGCGGGAATCAAGGCCTCCTCTATGCCCAGGGCATCGGCGAGATCGCAGAGGTGGAGGCCGCCCGCCCCCCCGAAGCTCGCGAGGACGCACTGCCGCGGATCGATTCCCCGCTCCAGTGACATGACCCGCAGTGCCTGAGCCATGTGTTCGTTGGCCACCGCCAAAATGCCTTCCGCTGCGTGCTCTAGGGAACAGGTGAGGGCCTCCGCCAAGGGACCCAGGGCTGTCCGGGCCGCGTCGCCCTGAAGCGACAAATGCCCGCCGAGGGCCTGATCCGTGGGCAGGCGCCCGAGCACCACGTGGGCATCGGTGACCGTCGCTGCCGTGCCCCCTTGGCCATAGCAGGCCGGCCCTGGGCTCGCGCCCGCGGAGGCAGGCCCCACCTGCAGCGCGCCGCCGTCGTCCAAGCTCGCAAGGGAACCCCCGCCGGCGCCAATGGTGTGCACGGCCAGCATGGGAACGGCCACGGGGTAGGGGCCTATGCGGCTTTCCTGGGACAGCTGGGGCGACCCGTCGACCAGGGCCACGTCGGTGGAGGTGCCTCCCATGTCAAAGCTCAGCACCGGGTTCACCGCGAGGGCCTGGGCCACGGCGGCAACGCCGGCGACGCCGCCGGCGGGGCCCGAGAGCAGCAGCTGTACCGGGTGGCTGGCCGCGAAGGCGGGCGCCAGGGTCCCACCATGGGAGGCCATGATGGACAGGCGCGTGGCCCCCAGAGCCTCGTTAAGGCGTTGTAGGTAGGCGCGGACCTTTGGGCTCAGGCTCGCATTGAGCCAGGTGGCCATGCCGCGCTCGTATTCTCCCGCTTCCGCCAGGATTTCGCTGCTGCGGCTGATGCAGAGGGTGGGATCACCGCCGGCGTCCTCGAGCCGCGCGCGGAGCCGCGCCTCGGCGGCGGCCTCATGGGCCCCGTTCTTCCAGGAAAAGAGAAAGTTAATGGCCACGGCGGCGGGCTTTTCCGCCAGCAGGGCGTCAAGAACCGCATCCAGAGCTGCGTAATCGAGGGGCTCGAGCTCCGTGCCCTGGGCATCGAGGCGCCCGGGGGCGCCGAAGCACAAGCTTCGGGGGACCGGGGGCGGGGTGGGCGCGGGCGTGAGGGCATAGAGGTCCGGGCGCTGCTGGCGAGCGAGGGTCAGGAGATCCTCAAAGCCCGCCTGCCCCAGGTACGCCGTGCGGGCGACCTTGCCTTCGAGGGCGGCATTCGTGGCCACGGTGGTGCCGTGAATCAGCAGGGTTTCGGGCCCCAGGGCGTTCGGATCAAGGCCGAGATGCCGCAGCCCCTCAAGAATGGCCTGCTCCGGTGCCTCGGGCGTAGAGAGGACCTTGGCGACCCGAAGCGTCGCACCGTCGTAGAGGATCAGATCCGTGAAGGTGCCCCCCGTATCTACGCCGAGGAGGCAGGCGGGGGCTTCCGCGCCTGTGCGATCATGATCTGACGGAACCACCGGGGGCGATGCCATGCCTGAATTACCCGAAGTCGAAACCACCCGTCGAGGCCTGGCCCCCCATGTGGAGGGTCAGCGCATCACTCAGGTGCAGGTGTTTGAGCCGCGCCTGCGCTGGCCCGTGGACCCGGGCTTGGCCCAGGTGCTGACGGGGCTCACGGTAGCGCGCCTCGAGCGTCGGGCAAAGTATCTGCTGTTCCGCCTGGGCGCCGGCGCCCTCATGGTCCACCTGGGCATGTCCGGCAGCCTTCAGCTAAAGCACCCCCCCTTCGAGCGGCTCCGCCATGATCACATCCTGCTGACCCTGGGATCGGGGGCCGTGTTGGTGTTTAACGACCCTCGTCGCTTTGGCTCCCTGCACTGGCTGGGAAGCGCGCCGGAGGACCATCGCTTGCTTGCGCATCTCGGCCCCGAGCCCCTGTCTTCGGCCTTCGATGGCGCCTACCTAGCGGCGCAGGCCAAGAGCCGGAGCGCGCCCGTTAAAGCCTTTCTGATGGACGGTTCGGTGGTGGTGGGGGTGGGGAATATCTACGCCACGGAGGCCCTCTTTCTCGCGGGCATCCATCCCCGGCGTCCTGCTCGACGCATCAGCGCCGCGCGCTACGATCGGCTGGCGGCGGAGGTTAAGACCGTGCTCACCCAGGCCATTGCCGCGGGAGGCACTACGCTTCGGGATTTCGTCGATGGCTCGGGGCGCCCGGGCTATTTTCAGCAGACCCTGCACGCCTATGGCCGCGCGGGCCATCCCTGCCCCCGCTGTGCAACGCCGCTGAGGGGCGAACGTCTCGCCCAGCGGGCGACGGTGTTCTGCCCCCGCTGCCAGCGCTAGCGGCGGTGCTGGGCCTTGAGGGCCTTGGCCACGGCGGGGTGTACGAATTGGCTCACATCGCCGCCGTAGGCCGCGATTTCCCGCACCAGCGTGGAGGAAATAAAGGAGCAGTTCTCCGACGGGGCCAGGAATACGTATTCGATGTCCGGCGCTAGGGCGCGGTTCATGTCCACCATCTGGAATTCGTATTCGAAGTCGGCGACGGTGCGGATGCCGCGGAGAATAAAGCCGGCCTCTTTGCGACGGACGTAGTCCACGAGGAGCTCGTTAAAGCCGTCGACTTCCACGCCGGGGATATCCGCCAGGACCTCCCGGCACAGGGCGATGCGGTCCGCGAGGTCCACCTCTGGATTCTTTTGCGGGCTCGTGCCAATGGCCACGATCACGCGGTCGAAAAGCTTGAGCGCCCGCTTAACCAGATCGGTGTGTCCCACCGTGATCGGATTGAACGTGCCTGGGTAAACCACCGTACGCATGCGAAACCCCTCCCTTTGCTCGCGCCGCGATGCTAGCCCATTGTTTCCGGGGTCACAAACGCGTTTCCGTGGCCACCGGGACCGTTTGGGGAGGCGCCCAGTGCAACAGCTGAGCGACGCTTTCCCCCGCCTGGGTCTGGCGCAGGGGTTCGAAGCCATCGGGTAGGGACAGGTCCGTGCCCTGGGGCACTTCCACATAGACCTTCGCGCCCGGGGCCAGGAGGGCCGCGGCGACCAGTGCCGTAAGGGCCGCCTGCGCTAGGGAGGTCGCGAAGGGGGGGTCGATAAAAACCAGGTCAAAGGGCTGGGGAAAGGGGCTTTTCGCGAGCACGATCAGCGCATCGCGCTCCAAGAGGGTGGTGCGCGTCCCCCCGAGGCGCTCGAGGGTGGTGCGGAGCACCTGGGCGGCCCGGCGGTCCTTCTCGATAAAGGTGACGGCCCCGGCGCCCCGGGACAGCGCTTCCAGGCCCAGGGCGCCGCTCCCGGCAAACACATCAAGCACCACGGCGTCCTGAAGGTCTTCTCGAAGCCAGTTAAAGAGTGTCTCCCGGCTCCGCCCGGGAGTCGGGCGGAGGCCCGGGCGGGGCGCCACGGGCACGCGCTGGCCCCGGAGCGTGCCGCCGATAATGCGCACTTCCCCGCCTCCTTGGGTCCCGCGGCCCCGGCCACGCTGGTATCCTTTTTCCGTTTTCAACGCCCCGTCTCCTCGGCGCCGTGGCGGCAAGCCTTTCGCGGAGTATCCCATGTTCCGGTTTTTACGTAAGAAGAAGGCGGTAGAGGCGTCTGAGCCGGAGGTTCCGGTGGCGCCTGAGCCGGAAGTCGAAGCGGCCTCCGCGCCCGCGGCAGCGATTTCCGAAGCCGTACTCGACCCGGTTCCCGTCGCGGAGTTTGAAGCAACCACGGGAAGCCCAAAGAAAGGCGATGAAGGAAGCCTTGGGGAAGGCGCCGGGTTATTTGGCCGTCTCCGTTCGGGCCTCGCACGGAGCCGGGGCGCGCTCGGGGATTCCCTGGGCACGCTTTTGCTCGGCAAAAAGGAAATCGATGAGAGCCTGCTAGACGCGCTGGAAACGCAGCTGCTCATGGCGGACGTGGGCCTCGAGGCTACGGAGGCCGTGCTTGAGCGCTTAACGGCGCGGGTGAAGCGCCGGGCCCTGAACGATGAAGATGCGCTCATGAGTGAGCTGGCGGAGGTGCTCTCGGAAATTCTGAGCGAGCGCCACGAGCCCTTTTCCCTCGGCCCCGCCGAGCCCTTCGTCATCCTTGTGGTCGGCGTGAACGGGGTGGGCAAAACCACCACCATCGGCAAGCTGGCCCAGCGTTTTAAGGCCGCGGGGCATCGCCCCCTCCTGGCCGCCGGGGATACCTTCCGCGCCGCGGCGGTGGAGCAGCTGAAGCAGTGGGGCACCCGCGCTGACGTACCCGTGATTGCCCAGGGGGAAGGGGCGGATAGTGCCTCCGTGCTCTTCGATGCGGTGTCCGCGGCCCGAGCCCGGGGGGCGGACGTGGTGCTAGCGGATACGGCAGGGCGGCTTCATAACAAAGGTCACCTCATGGAGGAGCTCGCCAAGGTGGTCCGGGTGCTGAAGCGCTTTGATGCGGCGGCGCCCCATGCGGTGCTCCTCGTGCTCGACGCGGGGACGGGGCAGAACGCGCTGGCTCAGGCCAAAACCTTCTCCGAGGTAGCCCCGCTCACGGGGCTCGTGCTGACCAAACTCGATGGCACCGCCAAGGGCGGCGTCGCCTTTGCCCTGGCCAAGCAGAGCGGCCTCCCCATTCAGTTTATCGGCGTGGGGGAGCAGGCGGACGACCTACGCCCCTTCGAACCCCGCAGCTTCGTAGCGGCTTTGCTGGGGGCGGAAGCCCCATGATCCGCCTCTCCCAGGTCGGCAAGCGCTATGGCGACCGGGATGCGCTCCGGGGCGTCGATCTTGAGCTTCCCAAGGGCTCCCTCAACTTCCTCATGGGCCCCTCGGGCGCTGGGAAAAGCACGCTGCTTCGCCTGCTTCTCGCTCTGGAGCGCCCGGACGCAGGGCAGGTGGAGGTGGCCGGGCTTAACCTTGGCACTCTGCCCCGGCGCCAGCGGCCGGCCTACCTGCGGCGGGTGGGGGCGGTATTCCAGGATCCCCAGCTCCTGGCCGACCGCACGGTCTATCAAAACGTGGCTCTGCCCCTTCAGCTAGCGGGCTATGCTGAGGCGACCCAGGGCCCCCGGGTGCGGGCAGCGCTGGGCCAGGTTGGACTCGCCGGCGCCGAAGGGCGCCTCCCCCGGGCCCTATCCACGGGGGAACGGCAGCGCGTGGGCATTGCCCGTGCCCTGGTGCATCGCCCGGCCCTGGTGCTGGCCGACGAGCCCACGGGAAACCTGGATCCCGCCCTGTCCGCCGAGATCATGGGGCTCTTCCAGCGGTTCCAGCAGGTGGGGGTGACGGTGGTCATTGCTACCCACGATGTGGATCTTGTCCAGCGCTTCTCTGGCCAGGCCCTGCATCTAGAGGGCGGGCGGCTTGTGGGTCGGGCGGCCCTTGGGGG
>RGAU01000151.1 GCA_009919975.1 Gammaproteobacteria bacterium | reverse complement strand
CGTCTCCCCGGCGCCACGCATGCCGATCCCGCCCTTTTGCCGATCCAGGTGGGTCCAGCCGCGCACCAGACGCGTCGACAAATGCTCAAGCTGGGCGAGCTCAACCTGGAGCTTCCCTTCATGGGTGCGGGCCCGCTGGGCAAAGATATCCAGGATCAGGCCCGTGCGAGATAGCACCCGGGCCTGCACGAGCGCCTCGAGATTCCGCTCCTGGGCCGGAGATAGGTCTTGGTCGAAGATCACCAGATCGGCCTCAAGGGCCTTCACCTGATCCCGAAGCGCCTCCGCGCGACCGGACCCGAGGAAGGTGCGCCGATCGGGCTGACGGCGCTTCGCCGACTCCAGGGCCAGCACCTCGGCGCCAGCGGCCCGAGCAAGCTCAAGAAATTCCTCCGGTTCCGGGTCCGGCTCCCCTTCCAAAGCAACAGAAACCAGCAGGGCGCGTTCTCCGCCCGCTTCCCGTTCAAAAAAGAGGTTAGCTATGGTGGTCTCGCGCCCTAGCTGGGCGTGCCCCCCTGATCGTCGCCCCCACCGGCCCCGGGCATGCGGACATTCTTCGAGGGCACCACGGTGGAAATGGCATGCTTATAAACCATCTGGCTCACGGTGTTCTTCAACAGCACCACGAACTGATCGAAGGATTCAATCTGCCCCTGAAGCTTGATGCCGTTCACCAGGTAAACGGACACGGGGATGCGCTCTTTCCGCAGCGCGTTTAGAAACGGATCCTGAAGGGATTGCCCTTTGGACATCGGTGGGGCTCCTAGGCGTAGCGCTCAAGACAACAGCGAGCGCCAAAGGTGGGGGGTAGAGCTTCTTATCGTCGGGAAATCATGGGGCCCACCCCGGGGGAATTCAAGGGCAGGGGAAGGCCTTTGCCAGGCTGGAGACGGACGGCAAAGCGAAATCTGGGCCGAGGGGCAGGCGCTGGAGCCCATCCCAGCCCCTGAGCCAGGTCAGCTGGCGCCGGGCCAGCTGCCGGGTGGCGGCAAGCCCCGCCGCCCGGGCCGCTTCGAAGGACAGGGTTCCGTCTAAGTGGGCAAACCACTGCGGGTAGCCCACGGCACGGAGCGCTGGCAACGCCGGGGACAAATCGCCCCGGGCCCGCAGCGCCGCCGCTTCCTCAAGCCAGCCCGCCCCGATCATGGCGTCAAAGCGCGTCTCGATGCGGGCGTGGAGCGCCGCCCGATCCTCGGGCCAAAGGCCAAAGCATTGGAGGGAAAAGCCATCTTCCTCTAGGGGCCGCACCGTGGGGCGATCCCAGAGAACGCTCGCCCGCTCCCCGCTGGCGTCCATGATCTCCAGGGCCCGGAGCACACGTCGAGGATTCTTCAAATCAACACGTCGAGCGGCCTCCGGATCCTGGGCCCGAAGGGTTTCGATGAGCGCGGAAAGCCCCTCCGTGGCTAGCCGGTCCTCGAGCGCCGCGCGGAAGGCGGGGCGAGCCTCCGGTAGCTCCGCGAGCCCCTCCTGCAACGCGCGGAAATAGAGCATGGTCCCGCCCACAAGCAGGGGAATGCGCCCCGCCGCCCGAGCCCGCGCCATGGCCGCCCGAGCATCGGCGAGGAAATCCGCGGCGGAGTAGGGGTCCGCGGGGTCGCGAATATCGATGAGCTCGTGGGGATAGGCGGCGAGCTCCGCCGCCGTGGGCTGGGCCGCGCCGATGGCCAAACCACGATAGACCAGGGTGGCGTCTACGCTAATGAGGTGCACGGGGTAGCGATCGGCCAGCGCGAAGGCGAGAGCCGTTTTCCCCGCGGCGGTGGGGCCCAGGAGGGCGACGGCGGGCCAAGACACGCTAGCGGCCCCGAAGGAAGAGACGATCGAGCTCCGGCAGACTTAAGGCCGTCCAGGTCGGGCGACCATGATTACATTGGCCGCTGCGCTCCGTGTGCTCCATGGAGCGCAGCAAGGCGTTCATCTCGGCGAGGGTGAGCGCACGGTTTGCCCGCACGCTGCCATGGCATGCCATGGTGGACAGAAGCGCGTCCTCCGCCGCCTGCACCCGGGCGCTGCTGCCCTCTGCTTGAAGATCGGCGAGCACGTCCCGCAGCAACTGCTCCACGTTGGCCTCCGCCAAAAGCGCCGGCACTTCCCGCACGAGCAGCTGCCCCGGGGCAACGCGATCGACGCGCAGCCCGAGCGCTTCTAGGGCCGGCCGGGCCTCCTCGGCGCGATCCGCTTCCCCCTCGCTCACGGCCACGGCCACGGGCACAAGGAGGCGCTGGCTCCGTACCCCCTCCGCCTCCCGGGCCCGCTTTAAGCCCTCGTAGGTAATGCGCTCGTGAGCCGCATGCATATCGACCAGGATCAGCCCGTCCTCGTTCTGAGCCAAGATGAAGATGCCGTGGAGCTGAGCTAAGGCGTAGCCCAGGGGGGGCGGCCCCTCCTCCGATTCCGGAGGTAGGGTCGGCGCGCTCACCGCAGGCGCGCCGGCGGCAGGGGGAAACGCTCCCGCGGGCTCAGCACCGGCGCTGGCTAAGCGCTCATAGAGGGCGAGGGTGGCACCGGACGCCCGGGCGGACGATCCAAGCGCAAGGGCCCCCTGGGGCCGGGGCGCGAAGGCTGAAGGCGCCGAGCTAAAGGCTTCGGCCGGCGGGCGATCGCTCTCGGCGGCAGGGGCGCCCATCACGCTGCGCTTGGCCGCCAACCGATGTTCCGGGCGCATATCGCTGATGGCGCGCTTTAAGGTCCCGAAAAGGAAATCGTGAACCTGGCGCTGCTCGCGGAAGCGCACCTCATGCTTGGTCGGGTGGACGTTCACATCGACCGCATCCGGGGGCAGATCCAGGAAGAGCACGAAAGCCGGATGGCGACCGTGATACAGAACGTCGCTGTAGGCTTGGCGCACGGCGTGGGCGATCACCCGATCCTTCACCGCCCGGCCATTGACAAAAAAGTATTGGAGATCGGCCTGGCTCCGGGAAAAGGTGGGCTCGGCCACCCAACCGTGGAGTCGCAGCCCGTCTCGGTTGCCGTCCAAAGCGAAGGCCGCCGCCAGAAACGCCTCACCGCAGATGGCGCCAACCCGCTCCAGCTGCCGGTCCCCCACTACCGCGGGAAAATGCCGGACCGCCTTCCCCGGGGTGTGAAGGGCAAAGGTGACCTCCGGATGGGCCAGGGCCAAGCGCCGAAGAACCTCTTCGACCCGCGTGCTTTCCGTGCGCTCCGTGCGCAGAAATTTTCGCCGCGCTGGGGTATTGAAAAAGAGGTCTTCCACATCGACGGTGGAGCCCACGGGGTGGGCGGCGGGGTAGCAATCGACGTTCTCGGCGTGCCCATTGACCACCAGGCGCCAGCCTTCCTCCGCGTCGCGGTGGCGGGAGGTCAGGGTAACCCGGGCCACGGAGCAAATACTGGCCAGGGCCTCGCCGCGAAAACCCAGCGTACCCACGGCCTCAAGGTCCTGGAGCCGGGCGATCTTGCTGGTGGCGTGGCGCGCGACGGCCAGGGTGAGCTCGTCCTTGGGAATGCCCGAGCCATTGTCCCGCACCCGGAGGCGGCGTACGCCCCCCTCCTCCAACTCCACCTCAATGCGCGTGGCCCCAGCGTCGATCGCGTTTTCCACCAGCTCCTTCAGCACGGACGCCGGCCGCTCGACCACTTCTCCGGCGGCGATCTGGTTCGCAAGCTGCGGCGGCAACAGGGCTATGGGCACGGCTTAGCTCCGGGGAATGACCAGCACCTGCCCCACGCGGATGCGGTCCGAGGCGAGATTGTTCGCGGACTTAAGGCGCGCCGTATCAATGCCGTGGCGCGCCGCGATGGTCGACAGGGTATCACCCCGGCGAATTTTGTAGCGCGGCGCATCGGCCAGCTGGGCCTGCCGCGCCGCAAGAAGCGTTCCCGGCGGCGGCGCCTGCTCAAGGTGAGCCCGAACCCCCTCAAAGATTGCCTCCGCCAGCCGGCTCTGATGCCGCGGCGAGCGCAGCAGCCGGGCCTCCTCGGGATTGGAAATAAACCCCGTCTCCACCAGCAGGGAGGGGATATCTGGGGATTTCAAAACCACGAAGCCCGCCTGTTCCACCCGCTTACTGTGCAGCCGGGTGCGCGCCCCAAGGGCATCCACCACTCGCCCCCCAGCCAATAGGCTTTGGCTTAGGGTCCCGGTCATGGCGATATCGATGAGCACCTGGGCAAGCACCGGATCGCGGTCCGCAAGGCTCACGGCGCCAACCCCGCCGATTAAATCGGACTGGTTCTCCTTGGCGGCGAGCCAGCGAGCGCTTTCACTCGTGGCCCCACGCTGGGAGAGGGCATAGACCGAGGCGCCCCGGGGCTGGGGAGAGTCGAAGGCGTCTGCGTGGATGGAGATGAAGAAATCCGCGCGGAGATCCCGGGCCCGGGCCGTGCGGCGGCGCAGGGGGACGTAGTAATCGCCGGTGCGAATGAGCTCTCCCCGAAAGCCCGGCGTCGCGTCGAACTTCGCCTTTAAGCGCTGGGCAATGGCCAGCACCACATCTTTCTCCCGAACCCCGCCCGGGCCTAGGGCGCCCGGGTCCTCCCCCCCGTGTCCGGCATCGATGGCAACCACGATGGCGCGCTGCGCCTCGGCCACGGGCGACGGCGCCGCAGGCTTGGCGCCCTGGGGGCGAAGGTCCACCACCAAGCGATGGCCCATCCCCGCCACCGGATCTAGGGCAAACACCGTGTGGTCGTGGGGACCGTCGAGATCGAGCACGAGGCGGAGCTCGCCCCCCGCCTTTTCAGCGCTCCGCACCCCCGCCAGGGTGGTTTGGGCCAGGGGCAAGCGCGCCGGATCGAAGGCGAGGTCTGCATCCGCCAAATCGAGCACCAAACGCGCGGGATTATCGAGGGTAAAGGCCGACCAGCGCGCGGGGGCAGAGAGGTCCAGCACCAGGCGGGTGTGCTCCGGGCCCGCGTGGGTGCGCATGCCTTCAACGGTAGTGGCACCCAGGGGGCCAGCGAGGAGCAGCAGCGTGAGCAGGGCCCTCGCCCGGGCCCGTCGAAGGCAAGGCCGCGCAAATCCGGCTAGGAATTGACCCATGGGGAACGCAAACCCCGCACGCTGACCGCCCAATAACTTAGTCTGGGCAGTCCCTCCCCCTTTCGCAAGGGGCCCACAGGCGGTCAGCGCTAGGGGACGATCCCGTGAACGCGTCGTCCGTCGCCCTCCAGGTCAAAGCGCAGCGTCAGGGTGGCGGGAGGCAAGAGCCCCTCCCCGCGCTCGGGCCACTCAAAGAACAGCATGGCCGCCTCCTCGAGCAGTTCCCGAAGCCCCAGGGCGTGAAGTTCCTCCGGGTCTGCGAGGCGATAGAGGTCAAAGTGGACGATGACCTTACCGCCCAGCTCATAGCGCTCGAGGAGGGTGTAGGTGGGAGAGCGCACCGCGCCCTCGTAACCCAGGGCCCGCAGCGTTCCCCGGACCAAGGTCGTCTTCCCCGCACCCAGATCGCCATAGAGGTAAACCACCTGGGGACAGGGCAGGGTCGCTAGCTGAGCGCCCAGGGTCAGGGTGGCCGCCTCATTCGCCAGCCAGTGGTCCCCCGCCAGCGCGCTCATTGCGCCCAGGCCTTGAGCAGGGGTCCGAATTCGTCAAAAAGATCTCGCGCCAGAAGGCTCGGCCCTCGGTGCCCCCCGGCCCGGTCCCCGGCTTCCCCGTGAAGCTGCACCGCCGCCGTGAGCGCCGCCTCCGCCGCCAGCCGCTGTTGCCCCCAAGGCTCACCGCCAAGCCGGCCTCGCTCGCGATGATCGCCCCAGCGCCCTTAAGCACGGTGGGGGCGCCATAGCCCTGGGCGAGAGCCGCGGCGGCGGCAAAGCGATCGGACTCCACGGCGGCGGTGGGGCACCCAAGAAGGCGCCCCGCCTCCCCAGGATGAGGGGTAAGCAGGGCGGGGAAGGGTAGGGCGCGGGGCCCCGGCTCCCCCAGGAGGGTTAGGCCATCGGCGTCAAAAACCGTGGGCAGGCGCGCCTCGAGCACCGCCCCGAAGAGCTGCCGAGCCCAGCCATCGAGCCCGAGCCCCGGGCCCAGCAGAACCGCGTCGGCGCGAGCGAGGAGGGGCGCAAGATCTCGGCGATGGGTGATGCCCCTCACCATCAGTTCCGGGCACCGGGCCAGGGCCGGCGCCACGTGATCTGGCGCCGTAACCAGGGTGACGGC
>RGAU01000016.1 GCA_009919975.1 Gammaproteobacteria bacterium | reverse complement strand
ACCGAGAGCGCCGACCTCACTGCTGCCCCCCGTGGGCACCACGTAGGGGCGGTGGCCGGCCTGGGCCAGCTCCGCGAGGACCGTTTTCAGCACGGCCTCGGGCGTGCTGTCGGCGGGCACGCGGTGGACGGCTGCGCCGAAGAGATCGTCGTAAAGCAGGTTGGCATTGCGTTCGTAATCGTCGACCCGACGCCCTACGGCATCCCGCAAAATCAGCGCGCAAGCAAGGCCACGGCGGGCGCAGGCGGCGGCGGTTTGCCGGGCATGATTGGATTGGAGCGCGCCGAAGGTGACGATGGCCGTCGCCCCTTGCTGCTCCGCGTCAGCGAGGAGGTACTCAAGCTTTCGCGTTTTGTTGCCGCCAAAGGCCAGCCCCGTGCAGTCGTCCCGCTTCACCCAAACCCGCGGCCCCGTGGGCGTGGATTGGAGGCTGGCGAGGGGTTCGAGGGGCGTAGGGAGGTGGCCCAGGGTCACCCGAGGTAGGTCATCAAAGTGCATCGGCGGTGTCCTTGACAGGTTCGGCAAGCAAGCGAAGTTCCAGGGGCTCTTCGAGAAGCGCGTTGCGAACGAGAAAGCGCGCCTCGAGCCACGGCCCGGGGGGTGGCTCCGCGCCCTCCCGGGGCGGCGGCGGGGTGATCAGGCGCCATTGCTCTTCGATGCGGGTGCCCGAGTTATTGGTGCGTTCGACGTAAAGCGTGTCCCTCTCCCAAGCCGCAAAGCGCAGCACGGGATTTTCGCTATCGATCACCGAAGGGCGTCCGTCGGTGTAGAGCGGTGGCCGGGGCCGATCGTCGAAGCGAAAGTGCACAGCGCCGTCTTCCAGGGTGATGGCCAAGCTAGCCTCAGGCACCCGCAGATCTCGAAGCACCGCCTGGCCCTGGCCCCGGCGGAGTTCGCGCCGGGCGCCGCGAAGTGCTTTCTCGACGGCTTTTTGGCTTTCTTCAAGCACGCGCCAGCGGCCTTCAAATCCGTCCCGAGCCTCGGCCCCGACGGCGCCGGCGAGGGCGGTGAGCGCGAGGAAAAGTATCCAGCGAGGGCAGCGCAGGATCACGAGGCCATGGCCTCCTCCGGTAACGCGCCAAGGAGCACCTTGGCAAAGAGCAAGGGCGCATAAAAAGGCGCCAGCGTTCCCAGGGGTCCTTGGGCGGCGACGGCCAGGAGGAACCACAGCAAGAGGACGCCGGGTCGCTGAAGCGGGAGGGGTAAGCGGGCCAGGGCGAGGGCGCCGAGGGCACAAGCCACCGTGAGTCCCGCCCCGGCGCTGGGGGCCCCGACAAGCATGGCGAAGGCGAAGAGGGGAGCGCTGTGGAGGAAGGCGCCGGATGCGGTGGCGCAGGGCCCCTGGCCTTCGGCGCCGGTCAGCCAGCGGCAAGCGCCTAGCCGTCCCCGGCCCCAGGTGCTCAGGAGCACGAGGCCGCCGAAGGCTTCGGCCATTAGCAAGGCTAGAAGGAGTCGGGGCAGCACGGTCAGGCTGCTTCCCGCGCCAAACCCTGCGATCGCTCCGGCCAGCGCTGCCAAGAGCACCAGCGGGGCGCCCAGGCCTCCAGTCATGGTCCTAACCTTCAGCCTTTAGGGCGCGCATCAGGGGAGCGGGGTCGAGGTATTCCTCAATGCGCGTGATGCGATCGTCCACCACGGTGAAGCGGATGGCCGCGGGCATGGTGATCTCCGTGCCGCCCTTGGTTTTCCCGCGCATGGTATGGGCCTGCCAGAAGCCATCTTCGGCGGCTTCCCGGCGGTGAACATCATAGTGAAGTTCCGGGAGCACGCTGGTCATCCAGGCCAGGGAGGCCAGGTTCGTATCCGCGTCCTGCTCAAGGCCATCGAAGTTGTGCCAAATTTTGATCTCCGGCGCGTAGAGCGTGCGCACCGTATCCGCGTCTCCCTTTTCGAGGGCGGCGCAGAGGGCGTCGGCGAGGGCGTGATGCGCTGGGTTCATGGATGGGCCTCCGGGCGAGTGATGACGAAAGGGCCATGCCATACTAGCGTTTCTCGCATCGTTAGGCAGGGGAGCGGATGCCATGGCCGAAACGGCCTTTGGAGCACTGGGGGCGGAGCGCACCTTAAGCGTAGCCCTGGCCGCGGCGCAGGCCGCGGGAGAGGCTGCCTTGCCCTATTTTCGCCAAGCGCCGGCGGTGGAGAATAAGGCCGGCCCCGGGCGCTTCGACCCCGTCACCCGGGGCGATCAGGACGCGGAGCGCGCCATCCGGGCCGTACTCCGCGAGGCCTTTCCCGATCATGGCCTTCGCGGGGAGGAAGGGGACGACGAGCGCCCGGAAAGCCCCTACCAATGGATCATGGATCCCATCGACGGCACCCGCGCCTTCATCACAGGGCTGGTGCACTGGGGCGTACTGCTCGGCCTTGCCTACGAGGGGCAGACGGTCCTTGGGGTGATGCACCAGCCCTTTACGGGAGAGTTCTGGTGGGGCTACGGGGCCCAGGCCGGCTATCGTCGCGGGGCGCATAGTCAACCGCTGCGCACGCGCACGGGCCTTCCCCTGGCAGAAGCGCACCTCGCAACCACCGATCCCTACCTCTTTCCCCCGGAGGAAGCGCCGGTTTTTCAGGCGCTGCGGAGCGCTACGCGCCATTGCCGCTTCGGCACGGACTGCTATGGCTACGGCATGCTTGCTCAGGGGCAGCTCGACCTGGTGTTGGAGTCGGGGCTTTCATCCTGGGATATCGAACCCCTCCTGCCCATCATTCGCGGGGCTGGGGGCGTGGTGACCAGCTGGGACGGAGCCCCCACCCTGGGCCCTCGCGGCGCCGTGCTCGCCGCCGCGAACCCGTCCCTCCACGAAGCGGCCCTGGCGCTGATCGCAACGCCCTAAGGATTTATGCATGAAGCTTGATGGTATTCGGGTTCTCGACCTATCCCTTTTTCTCCCGGGCCCTACGGCCACCGTGATGCTCGCGGACCACGGCGCCGAGGTCATCAAGGTGGAAAGCCTGGGCGAGGGGGAGCCGAACCGCCATATCGGCCAGCGCCGGGGCGATCGATCCGTCTACTTCGACAACACACACCGGGGCAAGAAGAGCCTCGCGCTGAATCTCAAAGATCCCCGGGGGCGCGCCCTGTTCCTGGAGCTGGCCCGGACCGCCGACGTCATCGTGGAGGCCTTCCGCCCCGGCGTGGTAAAGCGCCTGGGGGTCGACTACGACGCCGTCGCAGCGGTGAATCCTCGGATCGTCTACGCCTCGATTTCCGCCTTCGGTCAGACCGGTCCCCTCGTGGGGCGGCCGGCCCACGACCTCGCTGTGGAGGCCTTGGTGGGCCTCCTCTCCAACAACGTGGACCGGGAGGGTCGTCCCGTACTGCCGGCCATGCCCGCAGGGGATATGTTGGCGGCGGCCTACGCCGTCGCGGGCATTGCCATGGCCCTCTATCGCCGGGAGCAGACGGGGCGTGGAGACTACCTCGACCTGGCCATGATGGATTCCATCCTCTTCAGCATGCCCAACTCCCTGGGCGCGGCCTTCGCCGAGCAGCGCCCGCCCGTGCCCGCGGAGGAGCGGATTTGGGGCGGCAACGCCTTCTATCGCATCTACCGCTGCCAGGACGGCCTTGACCTGGTCCTTGGAGGCGTGGAGATGAAGTTTGTGGAGGCCTTGCTCGGCGCCCTCCAGCGCCCAGACCTTGTGCCCCTTTGCCGCACCCCGGGACCGGGGCAGGCGCCCGTGGTCGCCTTCCTGGAAGAAACCTTTGCCTCCGCGCCCCGGGCCCACTGGGAAAGCTTTCTGGCGCCCCTCGACGTGTGCTGGGCCCCGGTGAAGGACCTACGCACGGCCCTCAACGAGCCGCAGTTGGCGGCCCGGGAGATGGTGCTAAAAGATGAAGCCGGTAAGGAGTTCCTGGGCGCGCCCCTGAAGTTCCAGGACGAGCCCCCGGCGCCGGGGCTGAAGAGTCCCGCGCACGGGGGCCATAGCGCCGAGCTGGTGCGGGCCCTGGGACGGAGCGAGGCGGAGGTCGCGGCGCTCCTAGCGGACGGGGTGATCGGCGCCTAGCTGCCGTAGGCCTGGCTTGGGAGCCAGGTGGCTAGGGCGGGCCAGCGGTAGATGAGGGCCAGGCCCAGCAGCTGCAGCAGCACAAAAGGCACCACGCCCCGGTAGATCGTTCCCACGGTGACCTCCGGGGGGGCCACCCCCCGTAGGTAAAAGATGGCGAAGCCCACCGGGGGCGTCAGGAAGGACGTCTGCAGGCACACCGCAAAAAGCACGGTAAACCAGACTAGATCGAAGCCCAGGGTCTGCACCACGGGGGCCACCAGGGGTAGCACGATCAGGGTGATTTCGATCCAGTCGAGAAAGAATCCCAGGATAAAGGTCGCTAGTAGGATCGTGAGGATGATGCCGTCCGGACCGAAGGGCAGGCCCAACAGCGTGCGATCGATCAGCGCGTCCCCTCCGAGGCCTCGCAGCACCAGGGAGTAGGCCGTCGCCCCCAGGAAAATGGCGAAGATGAAGGCCGTGGTGCGTGAGGTTTCCCAAAGTACATCTTTCAGCACGGGGACGCTCAAGCGCCCGTAGCCGGCGGCGAGGAGGAGGGCCCCCGCTGCCCCCACCCCGGCAGCTTCCGTGGGCGTCGCGATGCCAAAGAAAATGCTGCCCAGCACCGCAAAGATCAGCCCCAGGGGCGGCAGAATGGCGGCCCCCACGCCCAGGAGCACGGCCAGGGTCGGCGGCGAGGCGTCCTTCGGCGCCGGGGCGGCCGCGAGGTCGAAGTGGGCCCTAAGAAGCAGGTAGGCCATATACAGGCCTGCGAGCAGGAGCCCCGGCACGAGCGCCCCGAGGAAGAGGTCCCCGGCGCTGATCGCGAGGCGATCTGCCATGAGCACGAGCATGATGCTCGGGGGAATGAGAATGCCCAGGGTGCCCACGGCAGCGATGGTCCCCGCGGCAAAATCAGGGCGGTAGCGCTGGGCGAGCATGGCCGGCAGCCCCAGCAGAGCCAGGAGCACCACGCTGGCGCCGATGATTCCCGTGGAGGCCGCCAGCAGGAGTCCGATGAGGGCTACGGTGAGGGCCAGGCCCCCGCGGCGGGCCCCAAAGAGCTTCACTAGGTTGTCCATAAGCCGCTGCGCCATGCCCGAGCGATCGAGCATGAGGCCCATGAAGATGAACATGGGTAGGGCCACGAGCACCCAGTTGGTCATGACGTCCCAGCTGCGCTCCACGGTCATGGACGCGTAGGCCCAGTCGACCCCAGCCTCGATCATGCCGAAGCGCTCGAGGGTGATGGCCAAGGCCGTGAACAGTACAGCGAGTCCGCCGAGGACCCACGCCACGGGGAATCCCGTAAAGAGCAGCCCCATAAAAGACAGAAACATCAGGACCGCGAGGCCCTCAGCGGCGCTCACGAAGCCTCCTCCGCGCTTGGCTGGGCCAGGGCCCGGGGCCAGGCGAAGAGCAGTGCGCAGCAGCGGCTGAGCCGCGCCAGCGCGGCCAGCATAAGCAGAGCGAAGCCTAGGGGTAGGGCGCTCTTAATCAACCAGCGGAAGGGAAGCCCGCCAGGGGCCTGGGAAATTTCTCCCGTGCGCCAGGATTCCGCGAGAAAGGGCCCGGCGTAGAACAGCACGAGCAACACAAAAGGCAGGAGCAAACCGAGAATGCCGTAGAGCTCGATCCAGCATCGCTGGCGAAGGGGCAGGCGCGCCTGCAGCACGTCGACGCGCACGTGGTCATCGAGGGTGAGGCCCACGGAAAGCGCCAGAAGAAAGCCCAGGGCGTAGAGGTGCCATTGCAGTTCCTCAAGCTCCACCCGGCCCTGCCCAAAGGCGTAGCGCAGGGTCACGTTCAGCACGATGACCGCTAAAAGGGCCAGCCAGAGCCAGGCCCCGAGGCGCCCCAGGCGCTGCAAAAAGCCGTCCACAGCCAGGGATAGGCGGGTGTGGGGGAGGGTGCTCACGGCGCCGCGCTTCGGGGGTAGGCCAGCGCATCCCAAACCGCATAGCGCTCCGCAAAGCGCTGCTGGTCGGCGTAGACCCGAGCGAAGGTGGGATCGGCGGCGGCCTCCTCTTCGAGCACGGCCTGGGCCGCGGTGCGCAGCGTTTCTAGTAGGGCCGGGTCGAGGACCCGCGTATCCACTCCCTCCCTTTGGAAGCGTTCGAGCACGGCGCCCTGGAGCCCCTCGGAGCGCGCCAGGTTCCGCGTTACTCCCGCGGTGCACGCGGTTTCCAGGGCGCTTTGGGTCGCCGGCGCGAGGCCGTTCCAGCGCTGAAGATTCACCACGAGGTGGAAGGCCGTGAAGGGCTGGTGCCAGCCCGGGAAATAGTTAATGGGGGCCACCCGGGGAAAGCCCAGCTTGTCGTCCACCACGGGCAGTGAATATTCCGTCGCATCAATGGCGCCCTTCTCCAGGGCCTGGAAGAGATCGCTCCCGGGAATCATGGTGACGGAGGCGCCGAGGGCCTGGAGCGTTTTGCCCCCGAGGCCCGCGAAGCGAATCTTGAGGCCCTCAAGGTCCTCGGCGGTGTCGATAGGCTTGCGAAACCACCCGGCGGTTTCGGGTCCGATTAGGCCACAAAGGATCGGGTGAAGGCCTTGGTCGTGATAGATCTCCAGGGCCAGCCCTTCTCCTTCCCCTTCGTACCACCAGGCCAGGTAGGCCCAAGGAGAAAGGCCAAAGGGTACGGCTCCAAAAAGGGGGGCGGCGGGGGTCCGGCCTTGGTCATAGCCAAGCCAGGTGTAGCCCGCGGGTACCTTGTCGAGACGCACCGCTTCGGTAATTGCAAAGGCCGAGACGATTTCCCCGGGTTCAAACACCTCAAGGGTCAGGGACCCGGCGCTGCCCTCGGCCAGGGCGTCGCGGACGGTAAGGATGTTGTCGCCGAGGGCTGGAAGCTGGGTGCCGAAGGCCACGGGGAGGCGCCAGCGAAGGGTCTCTCGGGCCGCGGCTTTGCCAGGGCCCTGCCTGGGAGCGTCGGCGCCGGGCAGGAGGCTGGCCGTGGCTAGAGCGGTGAAGAGCACGGCAAAGGTGACGCCGAGGGCAAAGGCCCGACGGCTGACGCTGGGCGATGATGATGACATGTGCACTCCCCCTTTCCCGAGGCTAGGGATTCTCCCGAGGCGCCGGGGCCCCCGCAAGGGGCGCCCCCAAGCACCCTGGTGAGGAGTTGTACAGCAGTTGTATTCCCGAGGGCGATCTCATACCCTCGCGAGGCTTTGTACAGGTTGTGTTCACTCACGCGCCGTCGCAAAGTCCGTCATCGCCGTCGGGACCGCCCGGCAGTCCCGGGTTCGCGTAGGTCGATTTCAAGATTAAGCAAGATAACGTCAAGGCGCCCAGCGTGGCGCCTCCTTCGTGTCTGTAGGGGTAAAAACTGATGCTAATTGGTGTTCCGAAGGAAACCATTGCCGGAGAGCTGCGGGCGCCGCTGGTCCCCGCCAGCGTGAAAAAGCTGGTGAAGCTGGGCCTTGAGGTTGCAGTGGAAGCCTCCATGGGGGAAGCCGCGGGTTTTGCCGATGCGGCCTATGTCGAGGCTGGAGCGCGCATCGAGGCCGATCGCGCAGCGCTGCTGAGCGCGGCGGACCTGGTGCTTCGCATTCGCAAGCCCAGCGATGAGGATGTGGCCTTGCTGAAAGCGGGCGCGATGCACGCGAGCTTGCTCGACCCTTTCAATGAGCGCGGGCTTATCGACAAGCTTGCCGCAAAGGGCGTGACGGCGATCTCCATGGAAATGGTGCCCCGCTCCACTCGGGCGCAAAAGATGGACGTGCTGAGCTCTCAGGCCAACCACGGTCATGCTGGCAGCGCGGCAGATCAACAAAATTTTCCCCATGATGATGACCCCCGCAGGCACCATTTCGCCGGCGCGGGTGTTCATCATTGGCGCTGGGGTAGCGGGGCTTCAGGCTATTGCTACGGCGAAGCGCCTCGGCGCTCGGGTGGATGCCTTCGATACGCGCCCCGTGGTGGCCGAGCAGGTGCAATCTCTCGGGGCGAAGTTCCTTGAGATCGATCTTGGAGATACGGGGCAAACGGATCAGGGCTACGCCCGGGAGCTCACCCCGGAGCAGCTCGAGAAGCAGCGGGAAGGCATGAAGGCCGCCATCGCCCAGGCTGACGTGGTGATTACCACGGCTCAGGTCTTCGGCCGCCCGGCACCCCGCATTGTCGGCGCGGACATGGTCGCGGGCATGCGTCCTGGCTCAGTCATCGTCGACATGGCGGTGGAAACCGGCGGCAACGTGGAAGGCTCGAAGGTCGGTGAAGTGGTCGACGTCAACGGTGTGAAGATCATCGGCCTCGGTAACCTGCCCAGCGAAGTCGCCCAGAATGCCTCCGAGATGTTCTCCGCGAATCTCTTCAACCTCGTGGATGAGTTCTGGGATGCGGAAGCCCAAAGCTTCGGCCTCGATCTTGAGGACGACATCCTAAAGAGCTGTGTCATCACCCACGATGGCGCAATCGTCAACGAAACCATCAAGAACCTATAGGGGGAGATCAGCTCATGGAAGCGGTATTTCTGTCATTCATTCTTATGCTGTCCATCTTCCTCGGCTTCGAGCTGATCTCGAAGGTGCCGGCGACCCTGCATACCCCGCTCATGTCCGGCGCGAATGCGATTTCCGGCATCACGGTGCTCGGGGCCCTTGTCGCCGCCGGTGCCAACAACAGCGAGATGGCCACCTGGCTCGGGGGCGCATCCGTATTCTTTGCCGTTATTAACGTGGTGGGTGGCTACATGGTCACGGACCGGATGCTGGCGATGTTCCGCAAGAAGCCCACGGGAGGCGCAGCATGAACCTCAGTGCTGAACTGGTTAACTTCGCCTACATCATTTCCGCGGCCCTTTTCATTCTGGGCCTGAAAATGCTGGGCCATCCGGACTCCGCGCGCCGGGGGAACCTGTACTCCGCCGTGGGCATGGCTCTGGCGATCATTGTCACGCTCCTCGCAGACAGCATCGTTTCCTTCGAGGTCATTGCGCTGGCGACCCTGGGCGGGACCGTAGTCGGTGCGCTCGCGGCGCGCCTCGTTGCCATGACCTCCATGCCCGAGATGGTCGCCCTCTTCAACGGCTCCGGGGGGGCGGCTTCCCTGCTCGTGGGCTGGGCGGCCCTTTACGACGAAATTCTTGGGACCTCTGCGCCGTCCACCTTCATCCTGATCACGATCATCCTGTCGATCCTGATTGGCGGGGTGACGGCGTCCGGGAGCCTAATTGCCTACGGCAAGCTGTCTGAGCGCATGACCACGGCGGCTATCGTGTTTGCGGGCCAGCGCATTGTGAACTCCCTGATCCTGGTCGGGATCGTGGGCTCCTCCGTGATGTTCTGCCTCGAGCCGACCCTGGGGTCCCAGTGGTTCTGGGTGTTGCTTGCCCTGTCCCTCGTGCTCGGGGTGATGGCGGTCATCCCCATTGGCGGTGCTGACATGCCCGTGGTGATTTCCCTGCTCAACAGCTACTCGGGCCTCGCGGCCTGCGCGGCGGGCTTTGCCATTGGCAACAACCTGCTGATCGTCGCGGGCTCGTTGGTCGGGGCTTCTGGGATCATCCTCACCAACATCATGTGTAAGGCCATGAATCGGTCCCTCGCGAACGTCCTCTTCTCTGGTTTCGGCGCAGCGAAGGCAGCGACCAAGGTGGAGGGCGAGGTGAAGCCCATTGTTGCCGATGACGCCTTCCTCATTCTCGAGGCGGCCCAGTCCGTGACCTTCGTACCGGGCTACGGCATGGCCGTCGCTCAGGCGCAGCACGTGGTGCGCGAACTCGGGGAGCTGCTTGAGAAGAACGGCGCGGAGGTCAACTTCGCTATCCACCCTGTGGCGGGGCGTATGCCGGGGCACATGAACGTGCTTCTGGCCGAGGCCAATGTCAGCTATGAGCAGCTGGTGGAAATGGATGACATCAATCCTCGGCTTCCGAACACGGACGTGGTGGTGGTTATTGGTGCCAACGACGTGGTCAACCCGGCGGCCCGGGAAGATGAGAACAGCCCCATCTACGGCATGCCCATCATCAATGTGGACCATGCGCGCACCGTGTTCGTGCTTAAGCGCTCCATGGGCTCGGGCTTCTCCGGCGTGGACAACCCGCTGTTCTTCAAGGAGAACACGCGCATGCTCTTCGGCGATGCGAAGCAGTCCATCTCCGCGCTGGTGGCGGAGTTTAAGAGCTAGCCCAAGGGTTTTTCCGAGCGAATCAAAAGCCCCGCCTCGCGGGGCTTTTTTTATGCTTGCTTAAAAGGGCCCCGTCAGCCTTCGTGGCTTAAGATCATGAAGGTGCCGTAAGCCCGGGCAAGGGTTTTGCCCTCAAGTTCGAGGCGGCTTTCGAGGCTCGCCGTGCGCCGCCCCAGGTGTACAAGCTCAGTCACGCAGCGGACCACCCCTTCCTTGGCCGGGCGAAAGTAGGCGATCTTGATTTCGATGGTGGCGCAGTAGTGGCCCTCGGGAAGGGCGGCCATGAGGGCGCCCCCCATGCCCGTATCGGCGAGGGTATAGAGCACGCCACCATGCACCACCCCGTTCGGGTTCAGGTGCTTTTCCTCGAGGGTCAGCTCCGTCACGCACTGCTTATCCGAGCGCTCCGTAATGGAAAAGCCGACGAGATCGGCGAAGGGATGCTTAAGCGTCATGGCGATTCCTAAAGTTTCAGCCCCAAGCGATCCCACTGTTCCTCGGGAGCGCGGAGCGCGTGGAGGGCGTGATTAAGCAAGGCTAGGCTGTGTTGTTCTTGCGCTGTACCGCAGAGGTTGTGGGCCTCCTCGGGATCGTTCTCAAGATCGAACAGCACGTGCTGGTCCGGCTTCATCCCCAGGGCCCAGTAGGGCAGGGGGTCGCCGGGGGCGAAGGGCTGGCGCAGCACGGGGATGGTGGCGCCGGGCATGAAGTCGATGAAGGCTCGGTGATCGGGCTCTGGGAGCCGCAGGGAGGCCATGCCGCGCACGGGCATGGTCGACCAGCGGTTCGACCATAGGGATAGGGGTAGGTTGCTCGGGTCCACGGGGCCCCGGGCGTACTTAAAGCGCCCATCGGTAATCTGAACCCAACGTCCGAACACTCCAGCCAGGGCCCAATCCCGGGTTTTCTGGGAAGGATTCGCCAAGGCGGGGAGCAGGGAGGTGCCGTGCCCAGCTTGGCTAGGGGTGAGGCCGAAAAGATCGCAAAGGGTGGCGTGGATATCCACCGTGGTGCTCAGGTGGGGGTAGCGTCCCGGGGCGATGCCTGGGCCCTGGATCATCAGGGGAATGTGGGAGAGAGGCTCAAAGTGCGGGACCCCGGGCTTACCGAAAAGATCTCGCTCGCCCAGGTAGTGACCGTGGTCCGTGGTGATGATCACCATCGTGTCTTCATGGTCGATCATGCTGAGCTTGGCGCCGTAGTTGTTGCGTACCTGGCGCCCCTCGGCTTCCGTGATTCGTCCCCGTGCTACGGCGTCGATGGCATAGGGAGGCCAAATGATGCGCTCCCCATCCACCGGTTCACCGTAGCGGCTGGCCCAGGGTTCGGGGGTATCGAAGGGTTCGTGGGGGTCAAACTCATCGATGAGTAGGAAGAAGCGGTCATGGTGTGGAGCCTGACGTCGTAGCCAGTCTGCGGCGGCGGTCATGGTTTGGGGGCCGGGAAAGTCCGCTTCCTCGCGAAAGTAGGTTCGGCTGAGATCGTAGGCATGGCCGTGGCCTCGGCGGGCCGGGAGCGCCGGGGCGCCGTGCCAGCTGGGGTCCTCCACCGTGCGCCAGGGATCGCCCTCGTGGCCCCGAAGGTATTCCCAGGCGGTGAAGTCGCAGTGGTAATTCTCACCGCCGCTCTCAAACAGGTGGGGGTGATCGCTCACAAGCATGGTGGTGATCCCGGAGCGTTCCAGATCTCGAGTGATCGGTGCCTCCCACAGCTCGATGGAGCCCCAGGGGCGCCAGAGAAAATCCTGTACGCCGCAGAGCATGTCGTGCCGGGCTGGCATGCAGGGAAGGGAGCCCACTTGATGCTGATCAAAGACCATCGCGTTGGCTGCAAAGGCGTCTAAGTTCGGGGTCTCGAACTCCTTCCCGCCATAGGCCCCAAGCAGGTGTCGATTCAAGCTGTCGAGGACGATGAGCACGGCGTTCTTGGCGGTCATGGGGGCGGGCTCCGGTCGGCGAAAGGGGTCTAGGGGATGAGCAAGGCGGTAAAGCGCTTTGGGCTCAGCTTAAAGCGTCCACCTACCAGCACGAGGCGTGCAAGGGCCGTCTGCACCGGCGGAAGATTAAGGAGCATGGGAGGGGTGCCGGCACCGGAGAAGGAGCAGTGCAAAAGCGCCGCAGAGCCCTTTTTCGCGAGGCAGAGCTCTCCCGTAAGCGCGCCCTCTGGGAGTTGGGCAGCAAGCTGCCCCAGGGTGTCCGCTAGGAAAAAGAGGGGGAAGGAACGATCCTTGTCGAAGTCGCCCAGGGCGTCCTCCTCTGCCGTGCTCAGGCGGAGCGCAAGGGGCGTTCGGGGCAAAGCGCGCCACCGCTGCCGAAGCGCCCCCCCTAGGCTTAAGAGGTCGACGGCGGGGGAGTAGAGCTCATTCTCTAGGAGCTGAAGTGCCCCAAGGGCTTCTTGAAGCAGGGCCTGGGTAGCATCGGCAATATCTTCGGCAGGGAGCGTCGAAAGCTTTACGAGGGCAAGCGCCAGCGATTGCATGGGGCCATCGTGCAGCATTCGGCCTAGCGTATGCCGCTCCGCTTTGGCGTAGCCCTGGAGCTGGCGGGCGGTTTCCTGGAGCGCTGGGAGGTCCGTTTTGCTGTAGGCGAGGGCGCCGCGGTGGTGAAGAATAGCGTCGAGCACGGGCGTATCCCTAGCGCTTTGGGTGAAGGCGGCTTATCGTTCTCCATCAAATCGCACAGGGAGGTGCCATGCAACCCGCCGAATCCATTCTGCTCGTGGACGACCATGCCCTGCTTCGGGAGAGTCTCGCGGCCGCGTTTCGCGATGCGGAGATGTTTTCTGAAGTTTTTGAGGCCCAGGACGGTGCCGAAGCGGTTCGCGTAGCGGAGGTATTGCAGCCCACCCTGATTTTGCTCGACGTGGCGTTGCCAGATGGCTCGGGCTTCGAAGTGCTTTCCCGCTTAAAAAGCGTGGCCCCGGCGGCCGTGGTGGTCTTCCTGACCATGCATCGCCTTGACGCCTACGCAGCGAAAGCCTTCTCCCTTGGCGCTGCGGGCTACCTATCGAAGAGCCTCGCCTTCGATGAAGTCACCCGGGCGCTCGCCGGTGCGTTGGAGGGGCAGCGCGTTCTTGATCCAAAGATGTCCTTCGATGAAGTTGGGCAGCTTCTCTCCGCGGGCAGCTCCCCGCTGGACGGTTGGCCCCAGCGCCAACTTGAGGTGTTCCATTGTCTGCTGGCGGGGGAAAGCACAGCCAGCATAGCGGCAGTGCTGGAGGTGTCGGAGAAAACCGTAGAAAGCTATCGGTCGCGGATCTTTAAGGCTCTAGGGGTGACCTCAACCCCGGAAATGCACGTGCAGGCCCGGACTGAGGGTCTCGACCTCCTCATTCCTGGGGAGGTGAAGGGTCGGCTGACGGGGCTCGTGTGATGGGCGAAGGCTGTCCCTCTCGGCGCCTGGCCTTCGTCGAAGATGACGCTACGGTGCGGGCCGCGCTGGCGCTCGCGCTTGAGGCGCTCCCCGGAATTCAGGTGGTGGCAGCGGAAGCCGGCTTGGAGGGCCTTCCAGCCCTCATTGAGGCGGCTCCGGAGCTCGTGATCGTGGATCTCAATCTCCAGGGGGTGCGGGGCGATGAGGTGCTGGAGCGCCTCGCCGCGGCCCTCCCCAGGGCGACGCTTTGGCTCATGTCCGCGAGTCGCCTCGGGGCCCCAGACCTGTCCTGGCCCCTGAAGGAAAAGGGCCAGCTTTTGGCCCAGATCGAGGCTTGGCGCCAAGGCGCCTAGGACAGCCCCTTTACCGCATTCTCCCCGTAGCGTGCCTGGAGCCGGCGCATGCCGCCGAGCCAGCGATCGTAATCCGCCGTTTTGCGCTGGAGATAGGTTTCCACTTCCGGGTGCGGAAGGATGAGGAAGCGCTCCGCCCGGATGCCTTCCACAACGACGTCGGCCACCGTTTCCGGGGCCATGATGCCGTCCACGCCGGCGACGCCACCCTGTTCCGTCCCCGCGATCATGGGGGTATCCACGGCCTGGGGACAAAGCACGGAGACCTTCAGGCCCTCACCCCCATGGGTGATGGACAGCCATTCCGCGAGAGAGACGGCCGCGTGCTTGGTCACGGCGTAGGTGACGGAGCCGATTTGGGACAGAAGCCCTGCTGCCGAGGCCGTATTCAGCAGATAGCCGCCGCCCCGGGCGACCATGCGCGGCACCAAGGTGCGCGCAGCAAAGACGTGAGCCATGAGGTTGATGTCGATGATCGTCCGCCAGTCTTCGGAGCTGGTGTCGATGCCCCGGCCGAGGCCGATGCCGGCATTCGAGCAGAAGAGGTCGATGGGGCCCTGGGTGCTTTCGATTTGGTCGATGAGCGCCTCTACGGCGTGCTCATCCCCCAGGTCCGCGCCGTAGGCTACGCCCCCGACCTCGGCGGCGACTGCCTGGGCGCCGGCTTCGTTGCGATCAACGATGGCCAGAGCCTTGGGCCCCTCCTGGGCGAAGCGGCGGGCCAGCGCCGCACCGATGCCGCTCGCGCCGCCCGTAATGACCACCACCTTGTCCTTGAGCTCCATGCGATTCCCCCCGAGAAAAAAGTTCAGTGTGCCACCTCCTGGCGCCCGAGACCTAGGTATGCCGGGCAGGGCGGCGGGCTTTTTTGGCGCTGGGAACGCGCTATTATGAGGCGTTGCTCACCTTTCCCCCAAGGAGCCCCCATGGAAGACAACGAAAAGCTTTCCCAGTCCGAGCGCATGCGCCTTTCGAATAAGGAGGCTTGGAAGCAGTGGGCCGTGGACGTCACGAAAAGCCCCTACGACCTCCCGCTGGAGAGCCTCAATCCCGGCCATCCCATGCTTTTCGAAGCGGACGCCTCCCTGGCTTATTTCGAGCGGCTGCGGAAGGAAGATCCGGTACATCGCTGCGAGAACAGCCAGTTCGGGCCCTATTGGTCCGTCACCCGCTACCAAGACATCATGGCCGTGGATACGAATCACAAGGTGTTCTCCTCCGATTCACGGAAGGGCGGCATCCAGCTCGGGGGCGTAGCGGACCCGGACCCCGATCCCACCTTCCACCTGCCCATGTTCATCATGGAAGACCAGCCGAAGCACGATGAGCAGCGCAAGGTGGTGGCGCCCATGTTCACCCAGCGGGAACTGGCGCGCCTGGAAGGCCTGATCCGCGAGCGTGCGGTGGCCATCCTTGAAAACGTGCCCGTGGGCGAGACCTTTAACTGGGTTCGCCATGTGTCCGTGGAGCTCACGGGGCAGATGCTGGCCACGCTGTTTGATGTGCCGCAGGAGGACCGCCATAAGCTGATCCACTGGTCCGACGTATCCCAGTCCATTGGCGACCCTGACGTCTTCGAAACCCCGGAAATGGGCTTCGCGGAGCTCTGGAAGTGTTGGGAATACTTTGACGCCGTATGGAAGGAGCGGGCCGCGCGGAACCAGCCCGGCTCGGACCTCATCTCCATGCTGGTGCATGGGGAAGCCACCAAGAACATGCCGCCGAACGAGTACCTCGGCAACGTGCTGCTGCTCATCGTGGGCGGGAATGACACCACCCGGAACTCCATTTCCGGCGGCGTGCTGGCGCTGAATCGCTTTCGCGGCGAATACGACAAGCTGAAGGCCAATCCGAACCTGGTCCCGGGCATGATCCCCGAAATCATCCGCTACCAGTCCCCGGTCGCGCACATGGCGCGGACGGCCCTAGAAGACACGGAGCTTGGCGACAAGCTGGCCATGTGGTATGTCTCTGGCAACCGGGACGATAGCCAGTTTGAGGCGCCCAACGACTTTCAGATCGAGCGCCCCAATGCCCGAAGCCACGTGTCCTTCGGCTACGGCATTCACCGTTGCCTCGGCAACCGCCTTGGGGAAATGCAGCTGCGTATCCTCTGGGAAGAGATCATGAACCGCTTCGAAGACATCGAGGTCGTGGGTGATCCGGTCTACCTGCGTTCGAGCTTTATTCGCGGCATTCGGGAGCTGCCCGTAGTGGTTCGCCGGAAGTAGGCCCCAAACGCGCGAGGCGCTGGCCTTTTTCTGGCGCTTCGCGTAATTTTGCCCTCCCCGCGATGGGTAGCGCGTTAGCGCGGATCGCGGCGGGGATGGACCTCCCCCGGTTGTTTGTGGGAGGACCGCTCAAAGCGGGCATAGTTCAATGGTAGAACCTCAGCTTCCCAAGCTGATGATGCGGGTTCGATTCCCGCTGCCCGCTCCACTTCTCCCCTATCCCCTCTGTTTCGCCACCTCTTCCTCGATCAGCGCCCGGTAAAGGCTCTGGATGCGTTGGGTCATGGGTCCCGCGCCGGGAGTCCCATCGCCGAGGACAATGCCATCAATGCTGTGCACTGGCGTTTGGGCGCCGAAGGTGCCGGTGAGGAAGGCTTCATCAGCGCTCAAGGCCTCCTGAAGGGAATAGTTTTTCTCGAAGGCGGGAATCCCGTGGCGGCGGCACAGCTCAAGCACCTTCCGCCGGGTGATGCCGTTCATGCAGTAGTCCCCGGTGGAGGTCCACACCTCCCCCCGGCGGACGATAAAAAAATTGCAAGCGTTGGTGGTGTTCACGAAGCCGTGGGGGTCCAACATGAGTCCTTCGTCGGCGCCGGCGGCCTCCGCCTGGAGGCAGGCCAGCACGCAGTTCAGCTTCGAGTGGGAGTTGAACTTCGGGTCCTGCGCGTGGGGCAGGCCGCGCGCGAATGCCCTGGCTTTGCAGGCCCTCCGCAGGGCGGGAGTGCTCCGCGATGATCACAATGGTGGGGCCGCTCTGGGACAGCTGAGGATGCTGGAAGGGGCGGCGCTTCGGGCCCCGGGTCACCATGAGCCGGGCGTGGGCGTCGTCGGTCATGCCATTGGCCGCGGCGGTGGCATCGAGGGCGGCGCGGACCTCAGCCTGGGTCATGCCGATATCCAGCTTGACCGCTTTGCAGCTATCGAACAGGCGATCGAGGTGCTCGTCTAGAAAGGGCCAGGCGCCGCCGTGGAGCCGCAGTCCCTCCCACATGCCGTCACCCAGCAGAAAGCCTGAATCGTAGACCGACACCTTGGCCTCGGGCCGGGGTACCAGTTCCCCGTTGATCCAAATCTTGATGGTCTCGTTCCGGGCATCTAAGGCCGCATCGTGGGTGCTCAGGCCGCCGGTGGGATCGGAAAGGCTTGGGCTCATGGCGTGCGCTCCGCAGCAAAGGTGTTGGGGGGTAGGGCGTCGGCGGTGATCAGTTGGCCCTCGTGGAAAAGCAAATTCTGGTCTCGGCGCCACTGGGCGATTTCCGTAGCGTCGGCCTGGGGCGTGAAGCGGCCGAGGGCGGCGTACAGCAGATCCAGCACCATGGCGAACCAGTTGGCGATGGCAAAGGGCGCATAGAGCAGCGTTGGTACGCCCAGGGTGCTGGTGACGAAGAGCCCCCCGGCGTTCCAGGGAATCAATGGCGAGGACAGGGTGCCTCCGTCCTCGAGGGTGCGGGAGAGGTTTACGCTGCTGTAGCCCGCGCCCCGGAATACGGGAGCAAAAAGCCGCCCGTTCACTGCCAGGGTGACAAAGATGTTGCTCGCCACATTGAGCCCCAGGGTGGAGAGAAAGGCTGCCGTAAAGAGCCGAAAGCGGCTGTGCAGTCGATGGATGAGGGCGCTGAGAATGCGATCGAGGCATCCCGTGGCCTCCAGAAGGCCGCCGAAAATCATGGAGACAAAGATCAGAAGGATCACCCAGGTCATGGACAGGAGCCCGCCCTTGGCCAGCAGCGTATCGACCAGCGGTTCCCCCGTGGCTGGTTGGTAGCCTTCCATCAGCGTCCGTAAGAGCGTGGCGACCGTCGCGTCCTGAATAAGCCAGGCGACGAGGGCGCCGGCGATCACCCCGGAAAAGATGCCTGGCAGGGCGGGGACGCGAAGGAGCGCCGCTGCAAGTACCACCGCGGGGGGCAAGGCCAGCAGAGGATGGAAAACGAAATGCGATTCCAGCGTCGCGCGCAGCAGCGCTACGGTGCTGTCGTCTAGCGCGCCTCCGGTGCTCCGGCCGAGAACCCCGTAGGCAAGAAGCGCCATAAGGAATGCGGGTAGGGTGGTCGGCAGCAGGTTCCGGATATGGGCGTAAAGGTCCGTGCCCACCATGGCCGCGGAAAAGTTGGTGCTGTCGGAGAGAGGCGAAAGCTTGTCCCCGAACCAGGCGCCGGACACCACGGCGCCGGCGGTCATGGGGGCGGGAATGCCTAGGCTTTCCCCGGCACCCAGGAGGGCAAGGCCTAGGGTGCCCACCGTGCCCCAGGAGGTCCCCACGAGCAGGGAAACCATGGCGCAGGACAGGCAAGCCACGGGCAGGAAGAAGGTCGGGTCGAGCAGCGCCAGGGCCGTGAGGGTGAGCCAGGGCACGGTGCCGCAGAGGATCCAGGTGCCAATGAGCAGGCCCACGGTCAGCATGATGCCCATCACTGGCACGGCGCTGCCCACGGCCTGGGCCATGGCCTTCTCCATGGCCTCCCAGCGATGGCCCCGGAGGCTGCCGAGGAGCGCGGTGATGGCAATGCCAAAAATAATGGGAACGTGGGGCGGTCCGCCCCCAGCCAGGCGCAGCTGGTAGGTTAAGAGGCCCAGGGTCAGGACAATGGGGGCCCAGGCGCCAAGAAGCGAGGGCGGTTTAAGGCTGTGCACGGCGGTGTTCCTTGGCCCCCCTCCATGGCCCGCTGGCCTTTTTTCCGGCCCTCCCTTACCTTCAAGCTCAATCGATGCTGCCCACGAGGAAGTGCGCCATGGTTTTCCCTACGAGTGTTCAAAAGCTTATCCGGGCCTTACTGGTCCTCGGGGCTGCGCTGGCACTTCCCGCCGGAGCCGCCGTGGAAGAGATCGTGGGTTTCAAGCGCTACAGCGACACCTTTGCCAGCGCCGGCCAGCCCACGGCGGAGCAGCTCCCGGGCATTAAGGCAGCGGGTTTTGAGCGCATCATCTATCTGGCCTTTAGCGATAACCCCGGGGCGCTTCCGGATGAGGACCGCCTCGCTTTTGCCCAAGGCCTAGGGTTTGCTCACCTTGCCGTGGATTTCGCCAACCCCACGGTGGCGGATTTCCGCGCCTTCGCCGGGCTCATGGCGGCGCAGCCAGCGGCGCCGACGCTCGTGCATTGCCAGGTGAACTACCGGGCTTCGGCCTTTTCTGCCCTGTACCGGATTATTCACCTTGGGGTGCCGGCGGAAGAAGCCTTCGCCGCCATGGGAACGGTCTGGGATCCTCAGGACCATCCCCAGTGGATCGATTTCATTCGTGCCGTGCTGGCGGACGCGGGGCGCCTCGACGCCTGCGGCCCCTGTGAGCGGGCCGCCCAAGAGTCCTAAGTCAGGAGTCCTCATCATGTGTGATCAAGACACCCTAGAAGACGGACGGCGCTACGAAGCCGCCGCGGCCCTATCACGACGCCGCTTTTCGGCCCTGTCCCTCGGCGCTGCGCTGGCTTTGACCCTCCCCGCCGGGGCGCGAGCGGCGCCGGTGCAGACTCGGCGGGTAGTGATACCCGGGGCCGACGGTCCCTGTGATGCCGTGTTTTCCACGCCGACCACGGGGCCGGCCCCGGCGGTTTTGGTCTGGCCCGATATTCTCGGCTTGCGACCGGCCTTCGAAACCATGGGACAGCGCCTTGCTGAGGCGGGCTACGCAGTGCTGACGGTGAATCCTTACTACCGCAAAACCCCAGCGCCGGTGGTGCAGGCCGGGGCCCAGTTTGGGCAAGACGCGGTGCGGGCGCGAGTCTTACCTCTCTTCCGCAGCTTGAGTGCGGAAACGACCATGGCGGATGCGAAGGCTTTCGTGGATTTTCTTGATGCCCAGCCCGAGGTTGATAGCGCGAAGCCCATGGGCACCACGGGCTATTGCATGGGCGGCCCCATGGTGCTCCAAAGCGCCGCAGCGCGGGCCGATCGCATCAAGGCCGGGGCCACCTTCCACGGGTCCCGCATGGTTGCCGAGGGGGAGGGCAGCCCTCACCATCTCATTGCCCAGAGCGATGCGCGTTTTCTCATGGCGATTGCGGAAAACGACGATGCCCGGGCTCCGGAGGATAAGACCGTGCTGCGGGCGGCGCTGGAGGCGGCGGGTCGCCCTCATGAGGTACAAGTTTACGGCGGGGCTAGCCATGGCTGGTGTGCTATCGATTCCGCGGTTTACCACCCGGAGCTCGCGGCCCGCGCCTTCTGGCGCCTCCTCGACACCTTTAAGATCGCGCTAGCCTAGGGTTTAAGCGAAAAAACGCCCCCCGGGGTAGACACGGGGGCAAAAGGTGAGGCTAGAATCACGTTTTGCAGCGTTCGGGCCATCGGGGTC
>RGAU01000150.1 GCA_009919975.1 Gammaproteobacteria bacterium | reverse complement strand
CAAGCTGGTCAAAACGCTCCTGCTCCTGCTCTGCCGCAAGGGTCAGCACCGCCTCCCCCAGGGGGGCGTTGGGAAAATAGCGCGTGCCCTGCAGCACAAGGCGAAGCCGGTCCCCCCGACGCTGGGCCGTGCGGACGCCGCCTTCCGCATCGCGATAGCGCGACGCCAGCTGCTCCGCAGAAACGCTGACGGTTTGCTGGTCCGTTTCGTAGTCCAGGCGGACCCCCAGCAGGCGCTGCCGGGCTCGGCCCTGCGTATCGCTGTCTTCAGGAATAAACGCTGGCGCGGGCGTGCCATCGATATCGCTTCGGCGCGAAACCTGCCGAGCGAGGGCCGTCACCGTGAGCTGGTCCGTGAGGGCTCGATGGCCCTTCAGCTGGAGGGTTTGCAGCGCATAGCCGTCGTCCTCGTCCCCGCTGCGGGCCGTATTCGTGCCCTCGGTTTCGAAGCGATCGAGGGTCACCGCAAGGCCCTGCTGCGCCGTGCCCCGAGCCCAGCGCAGGGCCAGCGCTTCCCGGCCCCGCTCGCCCCACTCAAGGGACAGCTCCGTGTGATTTTCCGTGCTCGTCAGGGTTTGGAAATCGAGCACGCCGGCCAGGGCGTCGCTGCCCCAGAGGGCGCCGGCGGCGCCGGAGAGCAGGTTCATGCCGCTCACCGTGGTGCTTCGTAGCTGGGAGAAATCGAACTCCGAGCCCGAGGCGGGATCGTTGGCTTCGAAGCCGTCAATGCGGACTAGCACGTGATTCGCCTCGCCGCCCCGAAGGCGGAGCTGGGACAGGCTGCCCAGGGCGCCGGCCTGGGACGGGGCCGCGCTGGGAAGCTCCCAAAGCAGGTCCGTGATGAGGGCGGCGCCAGAGCTTTGAAGGTCGTCGTCGTCAAAACGAAGAGTTTGTCCCAGCTGGGCCGCAGGGCCGAGGGTCGTGCGGTGGCCGAGGACCCGAAGGGTATCATCCACGGGGGGGCTGGGATCTTGAGCGTAAAGAACGCCCGGGGCTGCAAAGGCACTCAGGAAAAAGAATCGAGCGGGCAGGGCTGCGCGGCGCCAGGGCCGCGAGGCTTGGGGTTTCATGGTGTTTCTCCTGGCCCCCGCCACCCGCAAGGACCGCAAGGCGCCACAGCGCCGTGGGTTGCGTAAGGGGCCGGTCTCCGGGCTCGCTGGGCTAGAAGATTCTAGAGAAGGTGCGCCTTCCCAGAGCTGGGCTCCAGTGGCATTGGGCACCCTCGGGCGCGGCTTCGCGTCCGCGCCCCCCAAGACTTACCGTTGCGGGGGCAGCGCCGGTTCTTCACCGGCTTCCCGATTATCCCCCCAACCCGCGAAGGCAAGGGGGCACCGCCTTACGATCGCGATTAGCCTAGCGAAGGGGCCGGGGGAAGAAAAGGCAGGGGCCCTAGAAGCCCAGCATCTGCCGGCCACCGAGAAGGTGGAGGTGAAGGTGGTAGACCGTTTGTCCCCCTTCTTCCCGGCAATTCATGATCAGCCGATAGCCGCTCTCCGCGATGCCAAGCTCCCGAGCCAGCTTCTGCGCCGTCAGCAGCAGGTGGCCGAGGAGGGGCCCGTCGCTATCCTTGGCGTCGTCTAGAGTGGGGATATCTTCCCGCTTGGGGATGATCAGAATGTGCTGGGGCGCCTGGGGGTTGATGTCCCGAAAGGCCAGCACCTGGTCATCCTCGTAGACGATGTCGGCGGGGATTTCGCGGCGGACGATCTTTCCGAAGAGGGTGGCCATGGCTCGGGCTCCAGCGGGGTCAAAGTCGCAAGCTTAGCCCGTTTCTCCCTGGGGAGCAGCGGCGCGGAGGCTGCGCTATGGTTAGGTCTTTAAAGCTCGCTGGCCTCGCCCATGGATCACCGCCCCAACCTTCGCGCTGAGGAGGAGACCCTGCTGGCTTCCCTTCGCCTCCCGGCGTTTCGGGCCCTGTGGTTTTCCAATTTGGCGGCGACCTTCGCCATGCAAATGGCCCAGGTGGCCCGGGGCTGGGTCATCTACGCCCTTACAGGCTCACCGGTGCAGTTGGGCTGGGTCATGCTGTCCTTCCTGGCACCTACCCCGGTGCTCGCCACCGGCGAGGCAGCTCTTTGGCACTTCCTGGTTTTCGGCGTGCTGAACGGTTCCGTGCTGGCCCTGTCCATGCCTGCGCGGCAAGCCATGATTCCCGAACTGGTGGGGGAGACGCGCATCTTCAATGCCATGTCCCTATCCTCCGCGAGCATGAACCTGGCGCGGGTCTTTGGCCCTGCGGCTGCTGGAGCTCTCCTGGCCTTTCTGGCCGGCGCCGAGGGCGATAGCGCCAGCCAGGAAGGTGCAGCCCAGGTGTTCCTCGGCATTGCCGCGCTCTATGCCTTGGCTTCCCTGGGCACGCTGGCGGTGCGCTATCAGCCCGCGCCCCGGAGCGCGGCCCCCCGCGCTGTGCTGGAAGAGATTTCTCAAGGCCTAAGCTATGTCCGCGGGGTCCCGGAGCTTCGGGCCCTTATGCTCACGGCGCTCTGGGTGCTGCTCCTGGGGATGCCCATGCAATTCCTCATGCCGGCCTTCAACAGCGACGTGCTCGCCGCTGGGCCCGAGGGCCTCGGCTTTTTGACCAGCGCCATGGGGGGCGGAGCGATCCTGGGTTCTCTCTGGGTGGCACGCCTTCGCAACGCCCAGCGCACGGGCACGGCTATGCTCGCCTCAGCGCTGCTTTGGGCCCTGGCCCTGCTGCTCTTCTCCCTGACCACGTCACTTCTCACAGCGGCGATGGCAGCGGCCCTCGTGGGCCTTGGCAATGCCCTCTTCATGGCCCTGAACAACGGACTCATCCAAACCGCCGTGCGACCGGAAATGCGCGGCCGGGTCATGAGCATGGTGATGCTGATCTGGGGAGGCATGCCCCTGGGCGTGCTGCCCCTGAGCGCCTTTGCGGAGGCTTTTGGTATTGCCCCTGCGCTGACCCTATCGGCCCTGGGCCTTCTGCTGGTCCTTCTGTGGGCCCGCCTGCGTCTACCTAGCCTTCGCGGGGAAGCCCGATCTGGCACTCGCGCTGGCGCCCCACCTTCCGACGGCTCAAACTAAGGGCGTCAATTTCGGGCGGAGAGGGGCGTTATGAGGTTCTGGAAGGGTCCTTGGGTTTTAGTGGTGGCCCTGACAGTCACCCTCGGCGGCTGCGCGAGTTCGGGCATGGCTCCGGAAAGCGAGTGCTTGGCACCCAGCCGCGTCGATAGCTGGAAGACCATTGCGTGGTTCGGTGCCCCCGCGGCGACGGGCACGATGCTCGATGCGCGCACGGAAAGCGCCCTCGAGGCGGCCCTGGTGGAGGCGGCACAGCGGGTGGGACTTCGCCTCGCCTCGCCCACGGAGGCCGACCTCATCATGGCCTACCGCTTGGCAACGGCGCAGTACGTGGATCCCCGGCTGGCCGCCGGGCAGAGCTGGGGTTGCTGGGGGCGGAAAGCCCCCGATCCCGCGCCCCGTAGCTACACCGAAGCGACCCTTCTGGTTGAGATGACGGAACGCAGCAGCGGTGAGGTGGTATGGCGCTCACGGGTGCAGCACACGCTGACGGAGGAGGATCGCCTCGACCCTAAGGCCCTGGCGCAGCGGGCCGCGGAGGCCGTGCTGGGGGAGTGGCCTGGGTTGCCCGGCCTATGACGCTTCGGCCCTGGGCCCTCGGAGTGGTGCTGGCCCTAGCGCCGCTGGCGCGGGCGGAAGAGTCCTGCATCCCCTTCGAGGCCTTTCAGCCGATCCTCTTGGAAGACGTGCGCAGCATTCCCGGAGGGGCGGCCCCGGCCCTCCCCGAGGGCACGCGCATTGGCGAAGTCACCTTCCGGCGCCTGCCGATCTTTGATGAGACGCTCCCCGAGGAGAACACCCCGATCTATCGCCTCGCGAATCGGCTCCATCTGCTGACCCGGCCGGAGGCGCTGCGGGAGCTGCTCACCTTCGAGGAGGAGGGCCCCTATATCGCCGAGCGCCTTCGAGAGGCGGAGCGGCTGCTGCGCAGCCGGTCCTGGGCTTATGACGCCCGGGTTGTTCCCACGCAGCGCTGTGGTGATCGGGTGGACGTTGCCGTGGTCACCCGAGACGTGTGGTCCCTCGTGCCCACGGGGGACGTTAACCGCACCGGCGGGGAAAGCAGCCTCTCCCTGGGATTGAAGGACGTGAATCTCCTAGGCCGGGGTGAAACCCTCGGGCTCTATTACGAAAACGGCGTGGACCGTAGCGGCGTGGCGGCCTTCTACAACGACCCCTTCTTCCGGGGCACGCCCTGGACCTTGGCCTTAAGCATCGCGGATAACGATGATGGCGATGGGCAGGGCCTAGCGCTCGTGCGCCCCTATCGCAGCTTCGATGACCGCCGAAGTGCGGGGGTACGCTTCAGCCAAAGCACCCGGGTGCAACCGCTTTTTGATCGGGGCGATCGCATTGCGAACCTTGGCTGGCGCCAGCAGGCTGGGGAGCTTTTCACCTCTCGCTCCACGGGGGTGCAGGCCGGCCGGGTCTCCCGCTGGACCCTGGGGGCGGCTTTCGAGAGCCATGACTTCTTCCCCGCCTTCCTCGGGGGCATGCAGGGCCCGGTGCCGGAAACGCGGCGCTTCGCCTATCCCTTCCTCCGCTTCGAGTCCCTGGAGGACGACTGGGACGCTTCCGTGAATCTGAACTTTGTGGCGCTGACCGAGGACGTCTACCTCGGACGCCGCTGGGGCGTCACCCTGGGTCTTGCGCCTAGTGCCCTGGCCCGAGGCGGGGATCGGGCCCGCCTGGTGCTCGATGTGCAGGACGCGGCCCGCTTCGGGGATCGCTGGCTGGTGCGCGGCGGGTTCAATTTTGAGGGCTGGTGGCGCTTTGCCGATGAGGAAGCGGAAAACTGGGTGGCCTCGGGGCAGCTGGAAGCCTTTTATCGGCAAAGCTCGGCCTTCGCCTTTTATGCCAGCGTGGACGGGCTGTGGACTCGGGGCCTGACCGGGGAGCGGCAGGTGCTGCTCGGCGGCAATAGCGGCCTCCGGGCCTATCCCCAGCGCTACCAGGCCGGGGACCGGCGGCTTCGCCTGCGCCTTGAGGAGCGGTGGTTTTCCTCCGCCCACCCCTTAGAGCTGTTTCGCTATGGCGCCGCCGTGTTCTTCGATGCCGGGCGCGCTTGGTTTGCCCAGGACCCGAATTCGGACACGGAAGGCACGCTGGCGAACGTGGGCATTGGCCTTCGCCTGACCTCCGACCGAGCGCCTACGGACTCCATCCTTCACCTCGATTTTGCCGTGCCCCTGCGTCGAGGTGGGGAGAACGTGGACGATTGGCTCCTGTCCGTCACCCTGCGGGAATCCTTCTGATAGCCAAGCGTTGTTTCCCTATATTTTTTTATGGAATAACGTTATAGCTAAAGTGTTGATTCCTCCGGTCTCTTCGCCGATGCTTAGCTCAAGGAAGGGTGCACAGGAGAGAGCCTCGCCATGAAACCCATCGAAAGCCAAGGCCATGCCCCGCGCGTGGTGTCGTTCTTTGATCCGGAGACCTACACGGGAACCCACGTGGTGATCGACGAGGGATCTAAGCACTGCGCGATTGTGGACTGCGTCCTCGATTACGATCCGAAGTCCGGCATGACCTCCACCGCGTCTGCCGATGCGCTGATCACCTGGATCCGCGGGGAAGGGCTGGCCGTAGATTGGATCCTAGAAACTCATGTCCACGCCGATCACCTTTCGGCGGCTCCCTATCTGCAGGAGGCCCTGGGTGGAAAGACTGCCATTGGCTCCGCGGTCACCGTGGTGCAGGACGTCTTTAAGGGGCTTTTCAACGTTGAAGACAGCTTCCCCACCGACGGCAGCCAGTTCGATGTGCTCTTCGACGACGGTGCGGAGTTTTCCATCGGTGAGCTGTCCTGCCAGGTTCTTCATACGCCGGGGCACACGCCCGCCTGCGTTAGCTATGCCGTGGGCGACGCGCTTTTTGTCGGGGATACGCTCTTTGCTCCGGATTACGGTACGGCCCGCTGCGATTTCCCCGGGGGCGATGCCAAGGAGCTCTTTCAGTCCGTGAAGAAACTTCTGGCCTTCCCCTCGGAAACGCGGATCTTCCTCTGCCACGATTACCTGCCCGGGGGCCGTGAGCTTCAGCTAGAAACCTCCGTCGCCGCGGAGCGGGAAAGCAACATTCATGTGCACGAAGGTGTCGATGAAGCCAGCTTC
>RGAU01000149.1 GCA_009919975.1 Gammaproteobacteria bacterium | reverse complement strand
AGTCGAGCCAGGTGGGGATCACGCGGCTGGCTCAGGACATGAGCGAGGATGAGCTCCGCGGGGTCTTCGCGCGCTTTGGTCTGGGTGTCCCCACGGGGGTGAGCTTCCCTGGGGAAGCCGCGGGGCGTCTCCCGGGCCCGCCCCCCTGGCCCACGATAAACCGCCTCACCTTCGCCTTTGGCTATGGCCTGTCGGTGACGACCCTCCAGCTCGCTCAGGCCTATACGGTTTTTGCTAACGGTGGGGCCATGGCGACGCCCACCCTGCTAAAGGTCGCAGAAGAAAGTTCCCCGCCCCTTACCCCCGTGCTCGATCCGGCCATCGCGAAGGCCGTGGCGACCATGCTTGAGGGGGTGGTGCGCTCGGAAGGCACGGCCCTGCGGGCCGCCATTCCCGGCTATCGCGTCGCGGGAAAAACGGGAACGGCGCGCAAGCTTGTCGATGGGGTCTACGACGATGCGCGGCATCTGGCTTACTTTGTTGGCTTCGCCCCGGCCAGTAACCCCCGGGTAACGGCGGTGGTGCTGATCAACGAACCAAAGGAAGCGGACGCCGGCGGAGGCCTCGTGGCAGCTCCGGTGTTTTCTCGGGTGGTCGGGGGCGCGCTGCGCCTGCTCGGCGTGGCGCCGGATTTAGGGACGGCGCCGAAGCTGGCGAAAGGTGTGGGCGAGATCGCCCCGGGGGCGGCGGGATGAACCTTGCGCCGCGCCTTCAGGCTGCCCTTCAGGTTATGGGGTATCCCGCGCCAGCCCTGCCGCCCGTGCTCACGGCCTTGACCCTGGATTCCCGGCGAGTGGCACCGGGCGCGATCTTCTGCGCGGTAACGGGGCGCAGCCAGGATGGCCGAGCTTTTCTCGCGGACGCCTGCGCCCGGGGCGCTGCCCTGGTGCTGCTTCCTGAGGGGCCCCGACCGGAAGACCGGGCCGCCCTGGGGACCGTGCCGGCCCTAGTGCTCCCGGGGATTGAAGGGCGTCTCAGCGAGCTTGCCCATCACGTTCACGGTGCGCCTTCAGAATCGATGACCGTCATTGGGGTGACTGGCACCAACGGAAAAACCTCCGTGGTGTCCCATTGTGCGGCGCTGCTGTCAGCCCTCGGAGTGCCCACGGCCACCTTCGGAACCCTGGGCGTGGGCTTCGGGGATGCGCTCACGTCCACGGGGCTCACCACCGCCGATCCCTTTACGGTGCAGGCGGAGCTTCGTCGTCTACGAGAGGCGGGCGCGGAAGCCGTAGCCCTCGAGGTGTCTTCCCACGCTTTGGATCAAGGGCGCGTGCAAGCCGTCGCCTTTGATGCGGCGGTCATGACGAACCTTTCCCGGGATCACCTCGATTATCACGGCACCCTTGAGGCCTACGGAGAAGCTAAGCGTCAGCTCTTCCTTCAGCCGGGGCTGGCCCACGGCATCTTGAATCTCGAGGACCCCTTCTGCCGGAAGCTTTTGGGGCGTATCCCCTGTGCAGTGAAGACCCACAGCTATGCCCTAGATGCGCCCGACGCAGCGGTGCATCTGACGGCGCGCCGACCCTGCGGCCAAGGTTGGGCCTTTCAGGGAAAGAGCTCCTGGGGCCCCTTTGCCGGTGCGACGGGCCTCGTGGGAGAGCACGGGCTAGGGAATTTGCTGGCGGCGCTGACCACCCTGGCTGCCCTTGGCTATCCCCTTTCCGAGCTGACGCCGCTCCTGGCGAAGGTGCCGGCGGCGCCGGGTCGCCTAGAGCGCTTTGCCCATCCTTCGGGAGTGGAAATCTTTGTGGATTACGCCCACACCCCGGAGGCCCTCTCCGCGGCGCTGGCGGCCCTTCGGGCGCAAGGGGTTGGGCGGCTGCACTGCATCTTCGGCTGCGGTGGCGAACGAGATCGGGGGAAGCGGCCCCTCATGGGCGCTGCCGCGGCGGTGGCCGATGCGCTTTACCTGACCAACGACAACCCCCGGGGGGAGGATCCGGACGCCATTCTCTGCGCCATCGCCCAGGGTGGCTTCGCGGTGTTTCAGTACCTCACCCTGCGAACCATTTTGTCCGTGCTGACGGCCCTCGGCCTTTCCCTGCTCGTGGGGCCGGTGATGATTCGGCGCCTTGCGGCCCTTCAAATTGGCCAGGCGGTGCGCCATGACGGGCCCCAGAGCCATCTCAGCAAAGCCGGTACCCCCACCATGGGCGGCGCCCTCATCATCGTGGCCATGCTCCTGGCCACCGTGCTCTGGGGCGATTTGTCTAACCGTTATGTGGTGCTGGCCGCCCTCGTGGTGCTGGCCTTTGGCGCCGTGGGTTGGGTGGACGACTATCGGAAAGTGGTGGAGCGGAATTCCCGGGGGCTCCCGGCCCGTTGGAAGTACTTCTGGCAAACGGTGGCGGGCGGCGCCGCGGCCCTAGCTCTCTACCTAGGGGCCAGCACCCCCGTGGAAACCACGCTGATCGTGCCCTTCTTCAAGGATGTGGCCTTCCAGCTCGGCCCCTTCTATCTGGTGCTCGCCTACTTTGTGCTGGTAGGCACGTCCAACGCGGTGAACCTCACCGACGGCCTCGATGGGCTGGCCATCATGCCCACCGTGATGGTGGCCGGGGCCCTCGGGCTCATGGGCTATCTCACGGGGAACGCGGTCTTTTCCGCCTACCTTCAGATTCCCTTCGTCGCTGGCGCCGGTGAAATGGCGGTATTTTGCGGCGCCATCGTGGGGGCGGGGCTGGGCTTTCTTTGGTTCAACACCTATCCGGCGCAGGTCTTCATGGGGGACGTGGGTGCCCTCGCCCTAGGGGCAGCCCTGGGTCTCGTTGCCCTGGTGATTCGTCAGGAGCTCGTGCTGTTCATCATGGGCGGCGTTTTCGTGCTCGAGACCGTCTCCGTCGTGCTCCAAGTGCTGTCCTTCCGCTACCTGGGGCGACGCATCTTCCGCATGGCGCCCCTGCACCACCACTTTGAGCTGAAGGGCTGGCCCGAGCCCCGGGTCATCGTCCGGTTTTGGATCATCACCCTCATGCTGGTCTTGGTGGGGCTTTCGACGTTGAAGCTGCGATGAGGGGGCAACGGTTCCAAGGGGCATCCTTCCTCGTGCTCGGGCTCGGCACCACGGGCCTGGCCCTGGTGCGCTATCTCCAGGGCCGCGGGGCCACCGTGGCCGTGGCCGATAGTCGTGCCGAACCCCCGGGGCTGGCGACGCTTCGCACCGCTTTCCCCGAGGTCGCCGTGCACTTGGGGCCCTTTGAAACGCTTGCTTTCTCTCCGGAGCAGACCGTGGTCGTGAGCCCCGGCCTTGCGCCGGAAAGCCTGCCTTTGGCGGCTATGAAGGCGGTGGGGTGTTCTGTGCGCGGGGAGCTCGATCTGTTCTTCGAGGAAGCCCAGGCGCCGGTGTTGGGCATTACGGGAACGAACGGCAAAAGCACGGTAACGGCGCTTCTTGGGCATCTGCTTGCGGCGGCGGGCTATCGGGTGGCCGTGGGGGGCAACCTGGGCCCGGCGGCGGTCAGTCTGCTCGATGGGCCTGCGCCGGAGGTGTTTGTGCTGGAGCTGTCGAGCTTCCAGCTGGACTGGGCTGAGCTGCTGCCTCTGCGTCAGGCCCTCTACCTGAACCTGTCCTCGGATCACCTCGATCGTTATGACGATCTTGCTGCCTACGGTGCGTCGAAGGGGCGAATTTACCCCCGCGCCGAGCGGTGCCTTTATAACGCCAGCGATGCGGCGACCACGCCCCCGCAGGGCGCGCTTGGCCGGGCCCTTGCCGTCGGGCTCAGGGCCCCCGGAGCGCCCTTTGGGGTCGCAGAGGGCGCCCTTTGGGGGCCCGAGGGCTGGTCCTGGCCCCTGGATCGCCTGCCCCTCGTGGGCGCGCACAACCTTGAAAATGTGCTTTTTGCGCTCACGGCGGCCTGGGATTTTGGCGCTGAGCTCCCAGCCCTCGGGCCGGCTTTGGATAGCTTTACCCCCTTGCCCCATCGCTGCGCCGTGGCTGGGTGGGTGCGGGGCGTGCGCTACGTAAATGATTCCAAGGCCACCAATGTGGGCGCGACCGTCGCGGCCCTGAAGGGCCTCGGTGGCCTCGATAAGGTGCTCCTCCTAGCAGGGGGCTTGGCCAAGGGGGCGGACCTCACGCCCCTGCGGGCTGCGGCCAGCGGGCTGCGCCAGGCGTTTTTGTTCGGCACGGATGCGCCGGCCCTCGCGGCGGCGCTTGGGGACGCCTGCCCCGTAACCTGCGTGGAGACCCTTGACGCGGCTTTCTCAGCGGCCGTCAACCTGGCGAGCGCCGGAGATACGGTCATGCTGGCCCCGGCCTGCGCCAGCTTCGACCAATTCCGCTCCTTCGAGCACCGCGGTGAGGTCTTCGAGGCCGCGGTGGCGGACCTCGCCGAGCGTCTGGGAGCCTGCGCATGACGACCCCGCGCTTCGAATGGACCGCCACGGCGCTGTGGCTGATTTTGCTGGCCCTGGGGGCATTGCTGGTGACCTCCGCGTCGCTGGAGATCGCCTCCGTGCGCTATGGCGGCGCCAACGCCTTTTCCCTTCGCCACGGCCTCTACGTGGGGGTGTCCCTCCTGGCCTTCCTCGCTGTTTTGAGTCTTCCCGTGGCTCATTGGCAGCGCCTTGGGCCCCTGGCCTACCTCGCTTCCGTGGTCCTGTTGCTGGCGGTGCTCCTGGTGGGGCGGGAAGTGAATGGGTCCCTGCGCTGGATTGGCGTTGGCCCCCTCACGATCCAGCCCTCGGAGCTCGCTAAGTTTCTGCTTTTGATTTACCTCGCTCACAGCCTGACCCGGCACCAAGCTGCAGTGCGTAGCAGTTTCTGGGGCATGGTGCGTCCCATCGCCTGGCTCCTGGGACCCATGGCGCTTATTCTCGCCGAGCCCGATCTAGGGTCCGTGGTGGTCATACTGGCCGCCGCCGGGGGGCTCGTGACCCTCGCGGGCGCTCGCCTTCGGGATCTTTCCCTCATTGTCATCCTGGCCGGCCTCGGCGGCGCCGCTGCGGTCCTGCTCCAGCCCTACCGCCTGGCCCGCTTCCAGACCTTCCTCGACCCCTGGCAGGATGAATTTGGCACGGGGTACCAGCTGACCCAGGCCCTCATTGCCTTTGGTCGGGGCGAGTGGTGGGGCGTGGGGCTTGGGGAAGGGATGCAGAAGCTTTTCTATCTCCCGGAAGCCCACACGGACTTCATCTACGCCGTGCTGGCGGAGGAGCTGGGGGCCCTCGGGGCCCTCGCCGTGCTGGTCATGCTCGTGGTGCTCGTCCAGCGCGGTCTGGTCCAGGGTCGTCGGGCTGAGCTCCGGGGGGACTTTTTTGCCGCCTTCCTCGCCTATGGCGCGGGGCTACTGCTGGCGTTTCAGGTGCTGGTCAGCCTTGGGGTTAATACGGGGGTGTTGCCCACGAAGGGTTTGACGCTGCCCTTCCTTTCCTACGGGGGTAATAGCCTGGTGGTCTCCAGTGCGCTGGTGGGCCTCATTGTCCGCGTTGCCTGGGAAAATCAGGGGTCGCCCTTGTCTTCTGAGGCCTCCCCGCGCGGGCGCAGACCTGCTCGAGAAGGGACTACCCCGGCGGAGGTGCTGGTATGACCATCGCCCACCGCTCCAATCCCTACGCCGTGCCCGAGATGGGCCGGATACGCCATATCCATTTCATTGGCATCGGCGGCTCCGGGATGTGCGGTATCGCGGAGGTCCTGCTGAATCAGGGGTACATCATTTCCGGGTCGGATCAGCAGGCATCGGAAGCGACGGAGCGCTTAACAGGCCTTGGGGCAACGGTTTACCTGGGGCAGGCGGCGGAGCAGGTGGCAGGCGCCGACGTCGTCGTGGTCTCCACAGCGATCTCGCCCCAGAACCCTGAGCTTCAGGCGGCGCGGGACGCGCGCATTCCCGTGGTGCCTCGGGCCGAGATGCTCGGGGAGCTCATGCGCTATCGCCACAGCATCGCCGTGGCAGGCACCCACGGAAAGACCACGACCACAAGCCTCGTCACCGCGCTCCTTGATGCCGCCGGCTTTGATCCGACCTTTATTATCGGTGGCCTCGTGAAGGGCTTTGGCAGTAACGCGCGCCTGGGGGCCAGCCGCATGCTGGTGGCGGAAGCAGACGAAAGCGATGCGTCCTTCCTCCATCTCCAGCCCATGGTGGCGGTGCTTACGAATATCGACGCGGATCACATGGCCACCTACGACGGTGATTTCGAGAAGCTCAAGCAAGCCTTCCTCGACTTCATTCACCGC
>RGAU01000148.1 GCA_009919975.1 Gammaproteobacteria bacterium | reverse complement strand
TCCCCGAGCTCCGAGGCGGAGCTGGCGAAGTTCCTTGCCGCCTCTTCCGGGCCCGTGCGCCCGGTCGGCGCTGGCCACTCCTTTTCCCCCTTGGTCCCCACGGATGGCCATTTGGTGGTGCTGGATCGGCTGAGCGGCTTGCTTAGCCACGACCCCGCCGCCCTACAGGCGACCTTTGGGGCGGGCACCCGTTTGGGGGATATAGGCGCGCCGCTGGAGGCCGTGGGGCAGGCCATGCTGAATCTGCCCGATATTGATCGCCAGACCCTGGCCGGGGCGACGGCGACGGCTACCCACGGCACGGGTATTGGCTTTACGTGCTTGTCCGCCTATGTACAGCAGTTGCGCCTGGTCACGCCCCGCGGCGAGGTGCTGGATATCGGCCCGGGCCATGAGCTGTTCGATGCGGCCCGGGTAAGCCTGGGGGCTCTGGGGGTAGTGACGCGCATGACGCTGCAAAACCGCACGCCCTATCGCCTTAAAGCGCGAAACTGGGTGGCGCCCATCGAAGAAGTGTTAGAGCACTTCGACGCCCAAGCGGCCGCGCACCGGCACTTCGAGATGTTCCCGCTCACCCACTCGGACTACGCCCTCACCCTGGCCATCGATGAAACGGATGAGTCGGTCAATAATCCGCCCGCTTCGCCGGAAGAGGAGGCGGCCTTCGGCGAGGCCATGGCCTACTGGGCAAGCGTGCCCCCTCGGGAGCGGCAGCCTCTGGTCGACGGCCTCGCGCAGCAGATCGAACCGACTGAGGCCATTGATACCTCCTACAAGATCCTGAGCAATGTGCGCAACGGTCGCTTCAACGAGATGGAATACGCCGTTCCCCTGGATGCCGGGGCCGCGTGCCTGCGGGAAATCCTGCAGACTATCAAGGCGAAGGAAGTGGATGTGGTCTTCCCCCTGGAATATCGCTACGTGAAGCGGGACGACACGCTCCTGAGCATGAGTTCGGGGCACGAAGACCATGCGGCCATCTCTATCCACCGCATGGCCTCGGAAGATTACCGCCCCTACTTCGACCTCATCGAGCCGATCTTTTGGAAATACGGGGGGCGCCCCCATTGGGGCAAGGTGCATTCGCTGGGGGCGAAGGAATTGGCCAAGCTCTATCCCCCTCGACCCGAAGGGGCGGATGCTCAATGCGCATCTGCGCAAGGTGTTTCTGGGCTAGGGCAGGGGAGACGCTTCCATGAACCGACGATCCTTTCTGAGCGCATCGGCGCGCCTGGCGGCAACGGCGGCGGCCGGGCGCCTGCTTTGGGCCCCGGCGGCGCAGGCCGCGCCCAGGGCCCACGATGCGTACTTCTCGAAGCTCAACGCGATGCTTAAGCGCGAGGGGCCGGGGCGTCCGGTCATGCTCATCGACACGACGCGCATGACCCACAATATCGATCGCCTGACGGCCTCCGTGGGCGCCCATAAGCAGTACCGCATTGTGGTGAAGTCCCTGCCGTCCGTGCCGCTTTTGGAAGCGGTGCGTCAGCGCGCAAAAACCGAGGCCCTGATGGTCTTCCATCAGCCGTTCTTAAACGCCGTGGCTGAGGCGTTTCCCGAGGCCGATGCCTTGCTGGGTAAGCCCATGCCCGCGGCGGCGGCGCGCACCTTCTATGACGCCCTAGGCCCGGGACGCTTTGATCCCGCCACCCAGGTGCAGTGGCTCATCGATTCCCCGCAGCGCCTCCTCCAGTATCAGGCGCTTGCCCGCACCCTTGGGGTGAAGCTGCGGCTGAACTTTGAAATTGACGTGGGGCTTCACCGCGGCGGCTTTGCCGAACCGGAAGCCCTAAGCGCGGCCCTGGCCGTGGTGGCGGCGGATGCAGAGCACCTGAGCGTGAGCGGCCTCATGGGCTATGAGCCGCACCTCACGGGTATGGAGGCTGATCTTAAGCATCCTGAAGTGCGCAAGGTGCTCGAACGCTACGCCGGTTTTGTGGAGCGGCTCCGGGCGGCGGGGCTTAATCCCGAAAAACTTACCTTGAACGGGGCGGGCAGTCACACGCTCAAGATCTACGAAAAGGACCGCACCTTTAACGATCTGTCGGCAGGCTCCGGGGTGGTCATGCCGACGGATTTCGATACCTACCACTTGGCGGATCACCAACCGGCTTTGTTCATCGCTGCGCCGATTCTGAAGCGCTACAAGCAGAATCCCTTTATGGCGGAACCCCCAGCGTCCATGGCGCAGATCTACTACCTTTACGGCGGCTATTGGAAGGCGAAGATGGCGTCCCCCGCCGTTGTGGGTGAGCCCATCTATCAGAGCACCAACCAAACCCCCATTTCCGCTGCGGCGGACGTCGACCTAGACGTCGATGACTATATGTTCCTCCGGCCCACCCAAAGCGAGGCGGTCATGCTTCAGTTTGGCGATCTGCTGCCGGTGACGGATGGCGAGCTTGTGGGCCGCTGGCCGGTGTTTCATCAGACCGGCTAACGGGTCAGCTATAGCTGGCCCGCACGGTGGATTTCGTGATGGAGGGAGAAGGAGAGATCGGGTTCCACGAGCCCGACCGTGGCATCGCTATCGAATAGGGTCATGGCCAGCGCGGCAGCCTCTGAGGCCGTGTGGAACTTAACCCCCTTAAGAGCGTCATCGGACCAAACCATCCGAGAGTTAAGCAGGGAATTTTCGAGAAACTCCGTGGCGATGGGCCCTGGGGCCAGAAGCTGAGCGCGCATGGGCTTCTGCTGGCGCTTGAGCTCCAGGGAGAGGCCCTCGGTGAGCGCTGTCACGAAGAATTTTGTAGCCGTGTAGGGGATGGCCCCTTCGAAAAGGGCATAGCCGGCGCCGGAAGCCACGTTCATTAGGCGTGTGGGTCGATCCTTGCCATAGGCGCTAAAGGCCGTAGTCAGATGCGCGAGCGCCTGCATATTGATGGCGATCATGTGGTTTAGGGTTTCCAGCGGCGTATCCCACAGCGCATCCCAGTGGCCCAGGGCCGCATTATTGATCAGCACATCCAGGGCCAGGCCGGGTAAGGCTTCTGCGAGCTGGCTGACCTCCGCCGGCTCCGCGAGGTCGACGGGGTAGCACACCACTTCCGGTGCGCCCAGGGCCAGAAGCTCAGGCTTCATGGCCTCCAAGCGAGCCAGGCGCCGCGCCGCAAGCACCAGCGTATCGCCTCGGGCAGCGAAGGCCTTTGCCAGTTCAGCGCCAAGGCCAGCGCTCGCTCCTGTGATCAATACCTTCGCCATAGGGCCTCTTCAGCCTTTTAAGCCGGCTTCAAAAATTTTGCTTAGGGTTTGGAAGTAACGGGCATCAAGGCCCTTCGTCACCCTGCGTTTATTGAGCGCGGCAACCCGCCCTCGGTTGATAAACCAATACTCCGTGAGCGCGCTGAACGCCGCGAGGATCATGTCCGCCTCGAGGTCGTCCCGAAGGACACCCCCTTCCTGTAGCGTTTGAACAAAGGCGATGCCTTTCTGCTGAAGCTCGCCCTCCACCGCGCTGGGGTGGTAATGCCCCTCGAAGGACTCCAGGGCAAAGAGCCGGGCCACCTCGGGATGAGCGCAAAGAAAGGAGAAGTAGCTATGGAGCGAGGCGTGGTAGTCCGACTCCAGCGTCTCCGACACGCCAGAAAATAGGCGCCGCTGCTCCTCTGCGTAGCGGGCAACGGCGGCGTCCTTTACGGCGCTATGCAGGCCCCGCTTATCCCCGAAGTAATGGTGTAGAAGGCTTTTGGTCACGCCTGCCTGGGTAGCGATCAGGCTCAGGGGGACGGCGGCATAGCCGCGCTCGAGGAATAGTTCCGTAGCGGTTTCCAAGATTCGCGCGCAGGTGCGTTCCCGACTGCGTTTCGCTGTTAAGGGGGAGGTGGAGGCCATCGCACTTCTTTAGCTAACTGGACGTTCGGTCAATAAAGCCTATTTGTGGAACTATTTCAACCGGCAGCAGTCCAAGGCGGTGAGGGGAATTCCACCAAGGAGTGTTTGGGCGATGGTTGTCACTGATTTACTCGGTTTTTTCTTTAATGTTTGGGTCCTGCTCTCCCTTGTCGGTTTGGTGGTGCTCAAGCAGTCTGTGCGCTTTGTTCCACAGAACACGGCCCTGGTCGTGGAGCGCTTCGGCAAGTACCGCACTACCATGGAGGCGGGGTTGAACTTTCTTGTGCCCTTTATCGATCGCGTGGCCTATAACCAGACCCTTAAGGAGCAGGCGGTCGACGTGCCCAGTCAAGGCGCGATTACTCGGGATAATATTTCCCTGGTGGTTGATGGCGTGCTCTACATTAAGATGGTCGATCCCTACAAAGCGTCCTATGGGGTGGAGAACTACGTGTACGCGGTTACCCAGCTTGCGCAAACCACCATGCGCAGCGAGATCGGAAAGATCGAACTCGATAAGACCTTCGAGGAGCGGGAGGCGCTGAATACCAACATCGTTGCACAAATCAACGACGCGGCCACGCCCTGGGGCGTCATGGTCATGCGCTATGAAATCAAGGATATCGATCCACCCCGCACCGTTTTAGATGCGATGGAGCGGCAGATGAAGGCGGAGCGAGAGAAGCGCGCCGTCGTGCTTGAATCGGAAGGGGCTCGCCAATCGGCCATTAACGTCGCAGAGGGGCAGCGGCAGTCTCGCGTGCTCGCGGCGGAAGCGGAAAAGGCTGAGCAAATTCTCCGAGCGGAGGGAGAGGCCAATGCCATTCTTGCCGTGGCCGAGGCGAAGGCTGCTGCGCTTGAGACCATTGGCGCCGCGGCCAATACGGAGCGTGGGCAAAAGGCCATTCAGTTGAATCTGGCTGAGCAGGCTATCGAAGCGAAGGCTCAAATCGCGCGGGACTCCTCCGTGGTGCTTTTGAGCGACGGCCAAACCAACGCCGCGAACATGGTGGCCGAGGCCATGACCATCATTCAAAAGCTTACCCCCAAAGCCAGCGCCTAAAATGTTTGCCTACCTTCATGCGCATCAGGTTGAGTTCTGGTTTGCCTTGGGCGCGGTGGCGCTGATTATTGAAATCACCATCCTTGGGGCGGGCAGCTTCGTTCTCCTGTTCATGGGTATTGGGGCACTTGCTACCGGCCTGCTTATGGCCCTTGGGCTGCTTCCCGAGCTCTGGGTAGCGGGGGCCGGCGCCTTCGGCGGCTTAAGTTGCCTCTTTGGGGTGGTGCTTTGGCGGCCCCTGCGCCGGTTCTCGGAAGGCGGAGTGCCTCGGGCAGGGCAGAGCTCCGATTTCCTCGGACTTCGCTTTCTCCTTAAGGAAGATTTGAAGGCTGGCGAAGCCGTCTCGTTGCGTTATTCCGGGGTGACCTGGTCCCTCATGGGTTCAGGGCTTACGGGGGCGGAGGTGATCCCTGCTGGATCGGAGGTCGAGGTGGTGGGTGTTGAGCCCGGTAAGTTTTTTGTGGCGCGCCCGGCGGAGCGCGCGCCTTGAGGGGTTAGGCCGGTCTTAAGCAGGGGAGAAGCTTGGCCGTGAGCAGAAAATGGTTCAGGTGGTTGTTAGCATCTGCGTGTCCTAGCCGTCGACCGTTGCTTCGTCTGCCGTGGCCGTAATCCCCGCGTTGTTCGCTAGGCCATAAAGTACGTCCTAGCAACAGGTGATCGCGTCTGCTGCCCGGCGCACACTGGCGAAGCGTCGTAGATTGCGGTCTAGGGTGACAAATCGTCCGCCAGGCACAGCCTGATTAAGGGATTGAAGCATGACTCCTGGCAAAGGCGCCAACGGGTCTCGGCGGAGCGACTCGGGTGCTAAAGGTTGACGGTCAGTTCCCTATCCTCGTTCAGCTCAAAAGCGGCCGCCTCGAAGGAGGGCGGGCCGAGGGTCCCTTTGGCATTGTTGCTGAAGCCGTAGGGTTCCTTAGGGATGCCCAGAAAATTGGTATCGATCTTTCCGTTGCCATTGAGGTCGAGGAAAAGCTTTATGGCATAGGTACCCGGAGGGAGCTCAAGAGCAAGGCGGGACTTACCCGGTGGCACGGGATAGCGCTCCCCAAGCACCAGCCCTGGGCGTGGCCCAGGGCCCCCCGTGTCCTTCGCTTCATAGCCCTCGGCGCTGTTGAAAATACCGATATGAAGGGTGCCCGCCTTTGGGGCGCCCTCCACTGTTAGCCCAAGGGTCTCGGCCTGCGCCCCGCCGGCGAACAGTAAAAAGGGGAAAAGCAGGACCTGTGATTTACGCCCCATGGGCCGACCTCGCTTTACCTAGGATGAGCATGGCTTTGAGCATAGCTGGTCCGTTCTCTCCCGGGAATCTAGCCTGAGTCAAGGGATAAGCCCCGTT
>RGAU01000147.1 GCA_009919975.1 Gammaproteobacteria bacterium | reverse complement strand
CTTCCGCACCCAGGGCGAGATCCTCCCGGTTCGTGGCTTCCTCAGGATTGTGGCTGATGCCCTTGATGCTGGGTACGAAAATCATGGCGGAGGGGGCGATGCGCGACATCATCTGGGCATCGTGACCCGCACCGGAGGTGAGGGTGAGGGGCGCCTCGCCCGAAGCCTCCGCCGCGGCGCGGATACGGTCCCGAAGGCCAGCGTGAAAGACCACGGGGGAAAAGCGCACCAGCCGCGCCTTTCGAACAGTGAGCCCCTCCTCCGCGGCCAAAGCGTCTAAAAACTGGTCGAGCTTCGCCTCGGCTTCTGCTAGCTGCGCTTCGTCAGGATCGCGGAGATCTACGGTGAAGGTGGCCTGCTCAGGCACCACGTTGATGACGTCCGGAGCCAGGGCGAGGGACCCCACGGTGGCCAGGGTCGTGCCCGGAGCGGCCTTCGTGATCTGCTCCCGAAGAAAGGCGACCGTGGCAGCGGCGCCATAGCCCGCATCATGGCGGAAGGCCATGGGGGCCGTGCCTGCATGATTGGCCTCTCCCTTTAGGGTGATGCGCTGCCAAGAGATGCCCTGCACGCCACGCACCACCCCCAGCCGCGCTCCCGCTGCCTCGAGAACGGGCCCCTGCTCAATATGGAGCTCTAGAAAGGCCCAGGGCCTCAGAAATCCACAAGGCACCTGGCCGGCATAGCCAATGCGCGCGAGCTCATCCCCCAGCCGCGAGCCGTCCGTGCCGATGCTCGCAAGGGCCTCCTCCACGGCAAGCCCCCCGGCGTAAACCAGGGACCCCATCATGTCCGGCTGGTAGCGCACGCCCTCTTCGTTGGTGAAGGCCGCCACCACGAGGCGCCGCGCCGGCGCAATCCCGGCGGCCCGAAAGGCGCGCTGCACCGCTAGCCCCGCCAGCACGCCATAGCAGCCATCGAGAGCCCCGGCACCGCGGACCGTGTCGATGTGGGAGCCCATCATGAGGGGCTCCCGATCTCCTTCCTCCGTGGCCGCGGGGAGGCTGCCAAAGATATTGCCCAGCTGATCGACGTCGACGATGAGGTCCAGCTCCCGCATCCACGCCATGAGCTGATCTCGCCCGGCCTTTTCCGCGTCCGTCAAGGCGATGCGCGTACGGCCGCGCCCCGGTCCCTCGGCGCCAATGGCGCCCAGGGTCTCGAGCTGAGCGAGCAGGAGGGAAAGTTCCAGGGTTAACGCCATGGGGCGCTCCGCGTGGCGCTAGGCCCTCGCCTCTCGGCGGAAGCACAGCAGCTGATTATTCGACGGCATGGCGCGATTATCCTCTAAAACCAGCCCCACAGCTTCTGCCACCGCAGCCACCGCTTCGAAATCACGAACGCCACTGGCCGGATCCCGCGCTTTTAGCCACTGGTCAAATTCCGCATTGGATTCCGTAGTGAAAGCGCCCTCAAAGCGGTAGGGCCCGTAAAGCAAGAGCTGCCCCCCCGCCCCCAGCACGGAGGCTGCGCCGCGAAGCAGCGCTTCCCCCAGGGAAACGGAAACAATGTGCATGACGTTAGCCGCGTAGACCGCATCAAAAGGCCCGGTCGGCCATGAATCCGCGGCCAGATCGAGCACCAGCGGGGGAAGGATCGCTACCCGTCCAGCGGTAGCTAGATTGGACGCCAGGGCGGGCAAAACAGCGGGATGTTCCGTGGGCTGCCACCGAAGCGTAGGCAGGGCCTCGGTGAAATGGAGCGCATGCTGCCCAGCGCCGCTGCCCACCTCGAGCACTCGGGCTGTTGGCGCAAGCCTCTCCCGAAGCACCTCAAGAATCGGGCCCTTGTTCTTTTCCGCTGCCGGTGAGTAGCGTTCCATAACCCCTCCCTAAGGAACGCGCCATTATTCCGGCGAACGGGTAAAGCAACCAGGGGGCTAAGCAAGGACCCACAACGGAAATTAGGCAAACCACCCCAAGGCTAGGGGCCCCAACCTTGGGATGGTTCGCGTCGCGTTCCCTATTCTTCCGCAGGCGCCTCTTCTTCCGCTTCGTCCATAGCGAAAACCGACTCAGTTCCAGGAAAGCTGGTCAGAATGATGTCGTCAGTCGCCCGATCAAGCATCTGTTGAATTGCTTGGCCGATAGGCGCCGCTTTGAAGGCAGAGAGATTTCCGACTCCCGCTACGGAGATCCCCGCATTGGAAACGCTAGCCGAGCCCTCCACAGGTGCCGAGTAGACAACCTGTCCGCTAGTGGCGTCGATAATTCTCATGTGAATCATCAGCGAAGCCACTGACTTTCCTCCAGAGAGGCGAACCCCCCCGAAACCAACACCACCTTCGGCACCACTAGCCCCGTCATCAAAGGCCGTCATGGAACCCAGAATGAAATATTGGATTCCCGGTACCTTCGGAAGACTCGCGGATCCTTCGTAAACCTTTTTTGCCGTATCTTCGCTATAAATCTCGAAGAGCTTTCTCGCAATCTTCTTATCGATGATGTTGAAACGGCCCGTGGATAAAAGCGTGCTGACAAGCATGTTTGACAGGCCGTCTCCAAGGCCAAAATGCACTTGAACGCCGGTATCCGCGTCAATCCAATTCGCCGCTGCCTGGGGAGACAGTCCGTCTTCGAAGCTCAATATGGCGACGCCGATCTTTGACCCATCGTAGTCCGGCCACTCTATAGCCTGGTAAACCTTCTTTTCCTCGCCACTCTCACCCTTCTTGCCGCCAAAGGCTGCGTTGGCCGAGGCGATGGTTAGGAGCAGAAAGGTCATCAAAAATGCGAGCTTGTTTATCGTTTTCATAACGTATTGTTCCTTTGAAGATTCGCGTCATCGAATAAATCCCTAGAAAACTTCCACGGAAAATTTCTGCCCGGCGACAGTCGCCTCATACATTAGCCCCCCCTTGGAGAGCGTGAATATCGCCAGACCGTCCTTAAAGTTGAGATCGGTAGACACCCCATCGTCGATAAGCACCGCGCTCGCCTGAGCACTGAGCTCAAAACCCCCTTTCAGGAACCGATCCGTATCCGCTCGGGTCTGAAAAAAAATGATTTCGCTGTACGCCTGCCCTCCAAGCTGAATCCCCACCGTCAGCTGATATAAACGACTCGAGGCAATGACCTTTCCTTTCTTGATGACTTCTCCCCGTCCCGTCGCCCCGCCTAAGCCGATTCCCGCCTTAGCCACGGAGGGAAATACGACAAAGGCATCCGCTTCAGAAAAATAGTCGCCGAGGCCTTCAAGGCGCCTAAATTCGCGAACAGCCCTACGAGCCTCTTGAGAGGGCGCCGTGGGCTCGGCTTTAGCCTTCGGCTTCCAATCTGCGGTACTTTCAAGGGGGAGAACCAGAAGCCAACCCAAGCAAAAGGCCAAGCAGGAAACTTTCACAAGTGCCTGCCGCAGCCCGAGAAACACCCGCCTAAGTTGTTCGCTATTTCTGGCCATGGAGCGCGCTTTAGCCTCCTCACTTACGTACTCAAGGGCAGAAAAGGTGTCTCGTTAAACCGCCCGATGTTTTTTCTTTAAATTTAGGCAAGTTACTCTAACAGCATTTCCCAAAACACATTCCACTACTTCCCGAATGGTCTTCCACTCCGCACAAAACCGGGAGCGAGCACGCTCAAGGAACCGTGGAGCTGCCAAAAAGTCCTTTCCATTTCCCTGGGGTTTTACGGTAGGGTCCGTTAGGCGAATGACAGCGTTGTCAAAAATCTCATTGACCAATCGTCGTCAGTCGCCAAAAGCTCCATAGCGTTTAAGGGACATCCTTTCCTGGCGCTGCTGCCCCGGAGGATTCCCGTGATCTACCCAGCTACTCGACTCATCCCGATCGCCTGCGTCCTGATGCTGCTCAACGCTTGCGGGGGGGGCGGGGGGTCGTCTTCCGCCCTCCCCTCGGGACAGAGCTCCGGTGCTGGGCAAACCACACCCCCGCCCCAGGACACCCAGCCTCCGGTGATTACGCTTGTGGGCGAGGCCACCCTGGTGCTTGAGCAGGGCACCGCCTTTGTGGATCCCGGCGCCACCGCCTCCGACGCGGCGGACGGGGCCGTGACCGTCTCGGTGACCGGGTCCGTGGGCGATACCCCTGGGTCTTATACGCTTACCTACTCAGCAACCGATCGAGCGGGAAATCGGGCCTCGGCGACCCGAACGGTCGTCGTGCAGGCCGTGGCTACGGAGCCGACGGCCAGGGATCTCGTGGTCTTCAATGACGGTCTCGTGGGGCCAATCTGGGACGACGGCATCAGCGCCTTCGACGAAGCGATCGGCTTCGGTGAATGCAATCGGGATGGGGGCGCCGGATGCCCCAGCATTGCCTGGCGCATGATCGATGATGGGGAACGAGGCCCGGTCCTTGAAATCGAGCACGCCGCCACGGGACGCTTTGCCGGGGTTTTCCTTTCCACCTCTGGCGTTGTCGATCTTTCCGACTTCAGCGCAGGCAGCCTGGTCTTTGATGTTCGGGTCATGAGCGGTGATAGCGGCATCACCATGAAGCTCGACTGCGTTTTCCCCTGCACCTCGGGCGACCGCGCACTTGGCAGCCGGGGGGCCAGCGGCTGGGAACGGGTCGAGGTGCCCCTGGCGGAGCTCATGGCGGGCGGGCTCAACCTCCGGCGCGTCAATACGGGGATTGTCATTTGGGCGACCCAGACCACGAGCACGCGCTTTCGCATCGACAACGTTCATTTTACCGGTCTCGCTCCGGGGGCCAGCTTGCCGACGGCCACGCGCCCCAGCGATCCCAGCGTCGACTTCAACCTCCTGGCCTTCGGGGCCGGCACCGCAGCGGATAGGCCCAATCCCGCCAGCCGCCGCTGCGTCTTTGACTTTGGAAACTTCATTTTCAATGCGGGCGTAGTGCGCCCGGAGATTGGTGGCTGCGACGTTGCGACCGCAACGCCCTTTGGCGAACCCACCCCCCGAGCCCCGCAGCTGACCGGCCCGGCGGCTACGCAGCCCACCATGACGCACCGCTGGTGGGGCTCCCTCTCCTTTCTTGGAGAAATGCGAGTCGGCGCCCCCTCGGACGCAGCCTTCATCACCCCCGACCCGATCAATGCGCGCATCACGGAGCGGGGCGTTCGCCTAGGCAGCATTCCCGCGGGCTTGAAGGTGAACGGTGACGGCTTTCTCTACCCCATTCCCGATCCCTTCGCCGAGGTCTTTGATGGAATTGCCATCGCGAACTCCGCCTTTGACAACCTCGAGGCTCGCCTGAAGGACTTCAGCGAAGGGTCGGTCACCGTGGAATGGCAGAGCGGGACGACGCCGGTGATGACCGCGACCTTCGTTCACGGCTCTCCCTATGCCTTTTTTGACGTCCACTCCGGGGACCTTGTCGTACGGACCCTCCGCGCTGACGGCGGGGAGAAGGGGACCTTTTTTCAACAAGGCAATTCCCTTGGCGTCACAACCAACGTCGCTGGGCAACGCAACAACTTCCTCCTGACCGGAGAAGGGCCGACCACCTTCGAGGCGATCGCTAGCAACGAGATCACGGTGAAGAATGACAAGGGAGCGGTCACCGTCTCCTATCTTCCGGAACATAACGCCGTCGCGTCCGAGGCGCTGGCCCGATTCTTCGAGGCCCGGGCCCGCAACGTGATCGCCTCCGTGTCCATTGATTACGCCGTTGACCCCCGCACGCAGGCCGTCACCGTCACCCACCGCTATCTCGATTCCGCTGGGGCACTCGTGGACACCCTCGCTGGCCTACAACCCCTCCACTGGAAGCATTCCGCGCAGCCGCTGACGAACTTCAGCGTGCGCAGCGCGCGGGGGCTCACGCGCTTCGCCGAGACCGCCAGCTTCAGCTATACCCTTCCCTGGATCGGGGTGCTGCCCGCCCTGCCGCCCCTAGAAAATGCGCTGGACCCCCAGGTTTTCACCTCGCTTCTGCGCGCGTTTATCGATCAAGGCCCGGGGGCTTGGAACACGGCCAGGGACACCTACTTCACGGGGAAGAACTACGGGAAGGTCGCGGAGCTGATGGCGCTGGCCCACAGTGCTGGCCTCGAAGATGAAGCGGCGACCCTGCGGAACTGGTTGAAGGCCGAACTTGAGGACTGGTTCACCGCGAGTACTAACGACGTTTTTGATGAGCAGAAGTACTTCGCCTACGACAGCCAGTGGAGCACCCTCCTTGGCTTTGACGAGGCCTTTGCTTCCCATCAGCAGCTCAACGATCACCACTTCCACTACGGCTACTTTGTGCGCGCCGCGGCGGAAATCTGCCGCGTAGAGGCCGATTGGTGTGCCCCGGATCGATGGGGGCCCAT
>RGAU01000146.1 GCA_009919975.1 Gammaproteobacteria bacterium | reverse complement strand
TGGCCATAGCGACGCAGACCACGCTTATCGCCCACGGCCTGGGCGAAGGCCTGGCCCAGGGTGATCCCAATATCTTCCACCGTATGGTGCCCGTCGATGTGCAAATCACCCTTGGCCACGACGGTAAGATCCATCAAACCATGGCGGGCGACCTGATCGAGCATGTGGTCGAGAAAGGGAAGACCCGTCGCCAGATCGCTCTTACCCTCCCCATCAAGGTTGAGGGAGACGGTAATTTGCGTTTCCAGCGTATCCCGGGCCACCTGCGCGCTTCGCGAAGCCATAGCTACTTCCTCCGTAGTCGGCGCGGATTATAGGCCGCAGGCGGTAGGGGCTCCAGCAAAGCCGGTCGCACAGCGCAGGGCCATCCCCTATGCTTTCCTCCAGCCCTAAACCCCTGGAGTGCACCCCATGCGCCTTCTCGCTTTGCTCGCCTATGGCCTCTTCGCGCTGCTCCTCCTGCTGGGGCTGGGCCTTTACGGCCTCCTAACGCAGCTCGATCTTGAGGCGCTGACGGAGGCCGGCGATGAGGTGCTGCGGGAGAACTATGCCCTCACCCTGTCCGTTTCCGAGGACAGCAGCCTCACCCTTTTCCCCGAACCCGCGGTGGTGCTCCGGGACGCCGAGCTGCGAGCCCTCAACGCGCCCGATGCGCCCCCCCTGGCCCGGCTAGGCGAGCTCGCCCTGACCGTGGATCTCGCCGGAGCCCTGAAGGGCGCCCGGGCGCCGGTGCGCGGCATCGCCCTCCGCGATGTGGAGATCACCCTAGACCCGGCGCGCCTCGCCCCGGGCCCCGGCACCTCGGAAGGCGTCGGGGACCACGGGGAAGGGCCGGAAGATCGCCTCACCCTAACCCTTCCCGCACCGGAGGCCTTCCCCGTACAACGAATGGAGCTCGCCAACGTGACCCTACGTTTGGCCGCTTCCGAGGGCATCGCGTCCCTCGCCTTGGAAGGACTTGAGGGCACCTTGGCGCGGGAAGGGGGCAGCCTTGCCCTGAAGCTCGCCGGCGCCCTCACCGGGGGCCCAGCCCCGTACTCCCTCTCCCTGGAAACGCGGCTTCGGGGTGATGAGGAAGAGCTCCGCGCCGAGGACCTGACCCTTCAGCTGGGGAGCGACCGCCTCCAGGGGGGGGCTTGGCTTCGCAGCGAGGACGGGGGGCAGCGGCTAGAAAGCGCCCTGACCCTGAAAGGACCCACGCTGCATCTCGATCCTCTCCTTGCCCTGACCGATCGCTTCGCCGGAGCCCTCGCGCCGAGCGCCCCACCCCGAGGGGCCCCCCAGCCCAGCGCTAGCCCTTCCCCCGCGATTCACTGGCATCGAACGGTCGACGCGACCATCGACGCCCTTAATTTCCAGAAGCGCACCCTGGGACCCGCGGCCCTCACGCTGGATCTTGGCACCTCGGGAGGGTCGGGGACCCTAGCTCTTTCCCGCTTCCTTGAAGGAAAAGCAAGCGCTCACTATCACTATGAATCAGGGGATCCAGGGGCCTTGCGCCTCAAAGCTGAAGGCCTCACCCCTGAAGCCTGGGATCCGCGGCTCCGGGGCCTGGGCGCCCTCGCGCTCCAAGGGGCCTTTGTGGAGGACGGCAATACCGCCTTTGGGCTTCGGGGCACGCTGGCCCTCACGGGGGCTTCAGGGTCCCTAGACGCCCGGGCTTTGAAGGCCCCCCTGTCCCTCGCGGCCCTTCTCCTCGGGGACCAGGATGCCCTTGCCCGCTGGCCCGAACGCCTTCGCTATGAAAGCTTAAGCGGCGACCTCTCCCTCGGCGCCGAGGGCGCACCCCAGCCCTTCACCCTCGCCATCGATGATCTGTCCCTGACCGGCGCGCTCCAGCGCAGCGCTGAGGGCACAGTCCTCACCGCGGAAGGACGCTTCGCAGAGGGGGGCGTCACCTTTCCCGTGCCCGAGGCGCTGCGCGGGATGCCCCTGCCCCTGCGCTGCCCCCGGCTCGAGGCGGGGCTCGAGTCTTGTGCGCTTGATCGCGCAGCCTTCTTGAAAGCCCTTCAGCGGGGGGAAGGGAGCGCCCTTAGAAGTGCGCTGGAGGCCGCCGCGGAGGAAAAACTTCCTGACGCCCTGAAGGCCCCGGCCCGCGCGCTCCTCCGGGGCCTGTTCCAGAAACCTCGGGAAGACGGCGGGCGGTGAGCACCCTGCCGCCCCTCGCCCCACCGCTGCTGGCCTGGTTCGCCCAGGAAGGGCGGCACGATCTTCCTTGGAAAAGCCCGCCCTCGCCCTATCGCATCTGGCTCTCGGAGATCATGCTCCAGCAAACCCAGGTGCAAACGGTAAAACCCTATTTCGCCCGCTTTATCGAGGCCTTCCCAACACTCCAGGACTTGGCCGAGGCGCCCCTCGACGCGGTGCTAAGCCTGTGGTCCGGCCTCGGCTACTATGCCCGGGCGCGAAATCTCCATCGCTGCGCGCAAAGGATCCTGCACGAGCACGGAGGCGCCTTTCCCGAGGATCCCGCGGTGCTCGTGACCTTGCCGGGCATCGGCCCCTCCACGGCCAATGCCATTGCCGCCCAGGCGTTTAATGTTCGGGCGCCCATCCTCGATGGCAACGTTAAACGGGTTCTTGCCCGCTATTTCGCCGTGGATGGCTGGCCCGGTAGCCCTGCCGTCGCAAGCACCCTATGGGCCCTCGCCGATCAGGAAACCCCAGCAGAGGCCCCGGCGGACTACACCCAAGCCATCATGGATCTCGGCGCCCTGCTATGCCGGCGCAAGCCCGATTGCGCCCGCTGCCCCGTGCAGGCGGGCTGCGAAAGCTTCCGCACGAACACGGTGACGAAGCGCCCAGCGCCCCGCCCTCGCAAGGATCGCCCCCTGCGCCGGCGGTTCTTTTTGCTGGCCTTCGATGGTGACGGGGCGCTTTTTCTGAAGCCCCGGCCCCCGGAGGGCCTCTGGGGCGGACTGCTCTCCCTTCCGGAATTCGAGGCCCTCGAAGATCTGGACGCCGTGCTCCTTGCTGAGGGCCTGCCCCCGGGGGCGAATGATTGGACGCAGGACGCCCCCTTTGAACACGGGTTTACCCATTTCCGCCTTGAAATCACCCCCGTCCATGTCCACCTTACGGGGCCCGGGAAGGCCGGGGCCTTTTACGCCGCCGAGCGCTGGCCCTCCCTTCCCCTTCCGGCCCCCCTTAAGCGATACCTTCGGGGCCTAAGCGAAAGGAGCACGACCGATGGCAAGAACGGTGTTTTGCCGCTATTTCCAGAAGACCCTGGACGGTCTTGAAGCGCCCCCGTTCCCCGGGCCCGCTGGACAAGCCATCTTCGAAGGATTCTCTAAGGCCGCCTGGGAAGCGTGGCTCGCTCACCAAACCATGCTCATTAACGAGCGACATTTGAACCTGATGGACCCGGACGCCCGAAGCTATCTAAATGAGCAGCGGCGCCGCTTCCTAGAGCGGGAAGGGGTCGATGCCGCCGAAGGCTATGTGCCGCCGGAGGCTTAGGGCTCCGCTTCTCCCCGTTCTAGCAAGACCCGCTCCGCCCGAAGACCTAGAAATAGGCTGACCATCATCATCAGCATGATCAGGACGAAGGGAAAGGCCGTTGCAAGCGCAAGGGCCTGAATGGACGACAGCCCTCCCCCAAGCAACAGGGCGGCGCCCAAAAGGCCAAGGAAAACGCACCAGAACACCCGCTGGGTGAGCGGCGTTTCGATCTTCCCGCCCGCGGTCATGGTATCGACGATGAGGGAGCCCGAGTCCATAGACGTCACAAAGAAGATCAGCACCAGAATGATCCCCACCACGGAGGTGGCGCTGCTTAGGGGAAATTCCGCCAGGAAGACGAAAAGGGACAGTTCGGGCTGGAAGTTCCGCACCGTATCAGCCACCCCGGCAAAGCCCTGGAGGAAATACTGGTCCATGGCCGTTTCCCCGAAGGTGGTCATCCACCAAATGAAGATGGCGGACGGGGCCAGCATGGCGGCAAGGATAAATTCCCGTACGGTGCGTCCCGTGGAAATGCGCGCCACGAACATGCCCACGAAGGGCGAGAAGGCAATCCACCAGGCCCAATAGAAGGTGGTCCAATCGTGCATGTAGTAATCGTCGTCCCGGCCGATCCAGTTCGACAGCTCAGGTAGGTAGGCGAGGTAGGCCACGGTGTTGTGCCAGATGGCCTCCAGGATGCCGAGGGTCGGCCCTAGCACCAAGATGAAAGAGCCCAGGGCAATGGCCACCAGCATATTGATTTCGCTAAGGACCTTGATGCCGCCATCGAGCCCCCGAAGCACGGAGATCAGGGCGAGCACCGTAATCACGGCCACGATGGCGACCTTGAGCCCGTCGCTGGGCTGAATCCCGAAGAGATAGCGAATGCCCCCGGCGGCCTGTTCGGCGCCAAAGCCCAAGGACGTAGCCAAGCCAAACATGGTGGCGATCACCGCCAGCACGTCGATGGTATGGCCCACGGGCCCCCAAATACGTTCGCCAAAGAGGGGATAGACCGCGGAGCGGATGACCAGCGGCAACCCTTTGTTAAAGCAGAAAAACGCGAGGGACAGGCCCACGAGGGAATAAATGGCCCAGGGATGGAAGGCCCAGTGATAGATGGTGGCCGCCATGGCCAGGGACCGTCGCGCCTCCCCCTCCAGCCCCTCCGCGCCCAGGGGCAAGTGGAGCGCATGATTCATGGGTTCGAGCACACCGTAAAACATAATCCCGATGCCAATGCCTGCAGCAAACAGCATGGCGACCCAGCTCACGTAGCCGTAGTCCGGGGTGGCCCGCTCCCCGCCGATACGCACGCTTCCCAGCGGCGATAGCACTAAGAAAAGGCAGAACAGCAGCACAAGGTTGCCCGCGCCCATGAAGAACCAGTCGAGGCGGGTCGTGAGCCAAAGCCGCAGATCGCCGAAGTTCTCCGCAGCCCACGCCGGGAAGGCAAATGTGAAGAGAACAAAAAGAACGATGGCGCTGCCAGAGATCACAAAGACCGGGTTATGGATATCCAAGCCGAAGGGCTGAATGTTGTCCTGGCCCACCACATAATCAGAGGAATAGTCAGGAATTTCCTGGCTTTCCTCGTTTTCTAGCGGTCCGCTCGGTTCACCTTGCACAAACGCCCCCACGATTTTTAGGGCGCACCCAGGGGCGCCCGTTCAGTCTCTGCTAACGGGAAATTTATTTACATATCGAAAGGTACGGATGGGGCCGCCCCGACGCAAGGCGCGGGCCCAGCACGGGGGGGTGCGGCGGAGGAATTCCCATTTTTCGCCTTGATTATCAGCGCTCACGTCGGTTAAATACGCGTCCCTCGGCCAGGTAGCTCAGTCGGTAGAGCAGCGGATTGAAAATCCGCGTGTCGGCAGTTCGATTCTGCCCCTGGCCACCATCTCCTCCCGCGCTTCCCTCTGTGTCGTTTCGACCCCCGCTCGTGCTTAGATAGGCCCTCCCGAGGAATGGAGGAACCCCTGTGAGCGATCAGAACTTTCCCGCTGGTTACGTGCCGGCCGAGGTATGGCAGCCCAACCCAGAGAACGGCGGCCGCTTCGCCAATATCAACCGGCCGGTAGCGGGCGCCACTCACGAGAAAGCCCTGCCCGTGGGCGAGCACCCCTTCCAGCTCTACTCCCTCGGGACGCCCAACGGCGTGAAAGTCACCATCATGTTCGAGGAACTCCTGGCGAAGGGCTTCTCCGACGCGGAATACGATGCCTGGCTGATCAATATCGGCGAGGGAGACCAGTTCTCCAGCGGCTTCGTGGCCGTGAACCCCAATTCCAAGATCCCCGCCCTCGTAGACCGAAGCTCCACGCCGGAAACGCGGATCTTTGAATCCGGCGCCATGCTCGTTTATCTGGCCGAGAAGTTCGGCGCCTTCCTCCCGACGGAGGCGAGCGCTCGGGCCGAGGTGATGTCCTGGCTCTTCTGGCAGATGGCCAGCGCGCCCTATCTCGGTGGCGGCTTCGGACACTTCTATGCCTACGCCCCTATGAAGATTGAGTACTGCATCGATCGCTACGCCATGGAGGTGAAGCGCCAGCTGGACGTGCTCGATCAGAACCTGGCGACGCGGGAGTACCTTGCGGGGGCGGATTACACCATCGCCGACATCGCCACCTACCCCTGGTACGGGGCGTTGGCGAAGGGCCTACTCTACGGCGCGGGGACCTTCCTCGAGGTGGAAGGCTACAAGAACGTCCAGCGCTGGGCGCAGCAAATCAGCGACCGGACGCCGGTGAAGCGCGGTAGCCGGGTGAATCGCCCCTGGGGCGACGAAAGCCAGCAGGTACGGGAACGACACAGCGCCGCCGATATCGCTTAGGCGTCTGCGTCAGCGCGTTCAAAAAGAAAAGTCCCTTCCAGCGCT
>RGAU01000145.1 GCA_009919975.1 Gammaproteobacteria bacterium | reverse complement strand
GCCAGCTGCAGGAGGTTCAAGGGGATGGAACTGCGCAGGATCAGAATGCCGTTCTCCGCGATGAAGATCAGCTGGGTCACGGAAAGGCTGGCCAGCACAAAGCGCGATACGGGGTCCTCGATATCCGCCGAAATAATCGCGGGTATAAATTGGTCGAAGAAGCCCACCAGGGTGCCCGGGAGCACGGCCCAGGCGTCGGGAATCTGGAGCAGCCACAGCAGGGGGTACATGGGCAGGCTGAGCCAGGTCAGCCAATCCGTATAGGTAATCACCACGAGGGCGAGGTACTCGATGGTCATGGCTGCGGGCAGCACGGCCATGTAGATATCAAAGATCGTGTGGCTGGCCTGGCGCACGATGCGCTTGGGGCCCGGGCCCTGGGCGCCGGCAGTGACGGCGCGGAACCAAGCCCGGGGCCAAACGGCGTCGGGCATGGCGTCGGGCTCCGCCGTTGCCCCGGTGAGCGCGCCGGGATAGCGGTGTTCGCTAAGGCGCGAGAGCGGCGGCAGGCGTGGCGTGATGAGGGCGCAGAGTACGCCGCAGCCTAGGGTGATGAGGTAGAAGGCCAGGAAGTGGTCCATGAGCCCGGCCAGCTCTGCGATGACCACGCAGAAGGGCAGGGAGACCGCAGAGAAATTGGTGACGACCGCGGCGGCTTCCCGAGCCGTGTAATGCCCCGCTTCGTATTGGCGAATGGTCAGGAGCGCCCCCACGGAGGAGTCCCCGACCCAGGAGGTGACGGCGTCCAGCGCGGCCCGCCCCGGGAGACGAAAGACCCGGTAGAACACGCGTTCCAGCAGCGTCCCAATGAAATCGAGGAAGCCGTAGTCCGTGAGCAGAGGAAGCAGAAAGTTCGCCACCATCATGATGCAGAAGATGATGCCGGCGAGCTCAATAAAGGCGACCTGCCCCGTGTCTTCTCCGATGATCCACTCGGGCCCCCACTGAAGGGCGACGCAGGTGCTGAGCACGCCCCCTAGGACCCGTAGCGCCAGCCAGGGCGCGGTGGTCACGAAAACAGCGCGGAGCGTTTCATTCCCGAGAAGCCAGACCGGCTTGGCCCAGGAACCCAGAACCGAGCCGAGGGCCGAGGTGAGGAAAAGCACGCTAATGAGGGTCGGCATGGCCTCCCCAATGCCTTCCTGAAGGGCGCCGGCGAGGATGCCCACGATAATTTGCTGGCTATCCTCCCAGGGAATGGGCGTTAAAAAGAGCCCAATGCCAAGCATAGAGGGGAGCAAAAAGCGCAGGGGATTGGGGGCCTTTGCTATGATCGGCGCTTGTTCATCCGTCATGGTCCGTCCTTGTGTTTACCCACGCTATTACCCGTCCCCCCGCGCCGAGCTACGCTGATGGCATCACCACCGCGGATCTGGGGTCGCCCAATTATGCCCTGGCATTGCGGCAGCATGCCGCATATGTGGACGCATTGCGCGCCTGCGGCCTGGAGGTCACGGTCCTCGAACCCGCGCCGGCCTTTCCCGATAGCTGTTTTGTGGAGGACAGCGCGCTGCTCACGGGGAAGGTTGCCGTGGTCACCCGGCCCGGGGCGGACAGCCGGCGAGAGGAGGCGGCCCTCATGGAGCCCGTGCTCGCAGAGCGCTTTTCCACCCTGGCACGCATCGAAGCCCCGGGGACCCTGGATGCGGGGGATGTGATGATGGTGGGGGATGTCTTCTACATCGGCCTGTCAGCCCGCACCAACGAGGCGGGGGCGGAGCAGCTCATCGCCATTCTGCGGCGCCACGGCTATGACGGGATCGCCGTTCCCATGGCGGAGATGCTCCACCTGAAAACCGGCGTGAACAGCCTTGAGCACGACCGCCTGCTGGTCACCGGAGAGTTTGTGGGGGCTAAGGTGTTTGAGGGCTTCGAATGCATCGAGGTACCCCCGGAGGAGGCCTACGCGGCCAATTCTCTTTGGATTAACGAAACGGTGCTGGTGCCGGCGGGCTTTCCTAAGGTGTTGGCCCAGGTGAAGGCCCTAGGTTACGCCACCCTGGAGGTGGCGGTGTCCGAGTTCCAAAAGATGGATGGGGGGCTGAGCTGCCTTTCCCTGCGCTACTAGGAGCCTTTGTAGAGGTATTAGCCCAGCTTCAGGAGGCCCCCCTCCCGGGTAATCACCGCTTCCTTCAATACCCGCTGCGTGTAGCGGGTATCCGTCACCGTCGACAGGGCCAGGAATTGGGCCCGGGCTTCGGTCGGGGTGAGGGTGAGGCGTAGCCAGCCCCGGGGGCCGTTGTCCGTCCATAGCACTTCGGGGTTGTGCGCCGCGAGCCGCGCATCGATTTCCGCCCCCAGCTCTTCCCCAAACTCTGCGAAATCCCCAGGGGAAGTGATCCCCGTGGTGCCCAGTTCGAGGCCGCGGGGGTCCCCCGCGGCGTTATGAAGGGCATTGAGCCAGAAGGCGTGGCTGTCGCCGGTGAGTACGAGGGCGTCCCGGACACCCGCCTCCGCAAGCAGGGCATAGAGCCGCTCCCGCGCCCAGGGGTAGCCATCCCAGGTGTCGAGATAGATGGGCAGATCCGCCTTGCCGAGGGCCGCCATGCCCTGCCACTGGCCGTGGGCCGGGTGTTCTGGGCGCTTGGCGACGGCGTCAAAGCGCGCGTCGCTTAAGGGCGGCACGTGCACGCGTCCCATGGGAATCTGATTGCCCAGCAGGCGCCAGGGTCGCTCCGCGGCCACGGCTTCGGAAAGCGCATCCTTCAGGAAGGCTTCTTCCCGGGCTGGCATCATGGCCCGCCCAGGCGCCCCCAGCACTTCACTGCGGAAGCGCTCGATATCCTCGACCGTGCTTTCCGGCGTCAAGTGGGCGCGGTAGTCGATTTGCTCATCGCGGCCCGTGTGGCGCGTCTCCAAACTGATGAGGCTCGCGAGATTCCCAAAGCGGAAGTGGCGCCAGTAATCGGCGCGGGCCTCGGGGGAGGCGGCGTCGCGAAGGGGCATCCACTCGTAATAGGCCTGGAGGGAAGCCTCGCGCCGGGGCCCCCAGGGGCCTTCGGCATCGGGCTGGTGGTTCTCCGCGCCGCCCATCCAGGGATTATTCGCCGATTCGTGGTCATCCCAGATCGCAATGAGAGGATGGGCCGCGTGCATCAGGAGGCTGCCAGCGTCACTTTTGTACTGGCCGTGGCGCTGGCGGTAGTCCTCTAGGGTCACGATTTCCTTGGCCGGCACATGAACGCGACCGAGGGTTGCGCCCGTCTTGCCGCCGTAGCTGTCAGGGCCGTACTCATAAAGGTAATCGCCGAGGTGCAGGACGAAGTCCACCTGCTCGTCTCGTGCGATGGCGTCATAGCCGTGGAAGTGCCCAAAGGGATAGTTTGAGCAGGAAGCGATGGCCAGGGTGAGCTGATCGACCACGCCCCTGGGGAGGGTCCGGGTTCGTCCGATCATGGAGACCGCGTCCCCCGCCACGAAGCGATAGTAGTAGGTTTGGCCCGGGGCGAGCCCCGTGGCCAGCATCTTAAGGGTGAAGTCCCGCTCCGGTCCGGTTTTTCTGCGTGCCGCTTAAGACCGGGCGCTGGAAGGCCGCATCTTCGGCGAGCTCCCAGCGTACCGCGTTGACCCCGGCGCTCGGCTCAAGCCGAGTCCAGAGCACCACGGAGTCTTCCGTGGGATCGCCGCTGGCGACGCCATGACCAAATACCCCTTGCGTCTTCCGGGCTGCGGCGAGGCTTCGGGCACTCCACCAGGGGAGGAGCGTTCCGGCAGCAAGCCCTTGCACGAGGGCCCGACGGGTAAGGGGTAAGGTCATGGTTCGTCTCCTGCCTTAGAAGCGGATTGTGCCCGTGAGGGTCACGGTGCGCGGGGCGCCGATCCAGGCGCCGTTACCGGAGATGCCGCCGAGATAGGTTTTGTCGGTGAGATTATTCACCACCAGATCGAGCGTTGCATTCTCCAGTGCGCCGCCCAGGCCTTCGCCGCTCACCGTGAGGTAGGCGTCGGTGAGGACATAATCATCGGCCTGCCAGGTGTTGGCAAAGTTCACGGCCCGCTGATCGGTGTACTTCGTCGATACCCCAAGATTGACCGGGCCTCGCATGTAGTCGAGGGTGACCACGTACTGGCTGCTAGGCATGTTCACCACGTCGTTGCCCGGGACGATGCCCACGGCGGCGTCCACGGCGCTGTCCCCCGTACCCACATATTCGGAGTTATTTTGGCTGTAGGCGAGGTAAAGGGACAGGTTATCCATCGGCTCGAGGAGCCCCGATAGCTCAAAGCCGTCGGAGTTGATGCCGCCCGCGTTGAAGTAGGTACCGTTGGTGCCGATGAGGTAGTTCGGCCCCGTGGCCACGGAGTTGTCGAGGAAGATAATCCGATTTTCGAAGGAGATGTCGTAGTACACGGCAGACAGGGTGATCCAGTCCGTGCTGTAGCGAAGGCCAAGCTCCATGTTTTCCGCCGTTTCCGGGGAAATGTTCTCGAGATCGGAGCTCGGGCGCTCAAGAATCTCGTCCCCCAGGGCCTTAAAGTTCTCGGCGTAGCCGGCGAAAACCTCTAACCCTTCCACCGGGGTGCGAAGGAGCAAGCCGCCGGAGAACAGGACGTCGGAGTCCGAATCCACCCCAGCGTTCGGGGTCTCAGCGAAGTTATCCTGCCGGTCCACGTTCACCAGGAACTGCTTGGCCCCGAGGGTGACATCAAGCGCGCCGAAGGTGACCGTGTCCTCCAGGTACCACTTAAAGGTGTCCTGAGGATAGGTGCGGTCGTACTGGCGCCAGTAGGGGGCATTATTGAACTCGTAGCCAACCCGCGTATCGGTGATCTTGTGCCAGTCGCGCCACTCATCTCGTTCCGTATCTTCGTACCAGATCCCACCGCGTAGCACGTTCTCCACGCCCTCGAAGTCCCGGGTCCAGTCAAAGTCGGCGGTGAAGCCCAGGCGCTGCTTTTCGTAGTGGGTGTGGCGATAGGACTGTACCGCGATGGCCCCCGCGGGATAGCAGGCGGGATCGTAGGCGGCCCCAGCCCCGCCGTAGGGGAAGGTAATGGATGATGCGCAGCCATCGGCAGCGGTGAGGCTGTTGCCCGCGCCATCGACGAAGTAGATGAGGCCGAGGGGACCGCCACCCTCTGCCTGGGGCCCGGAGCCCAGCTCGGATTCAGGACCGCCCTGATCATCGCGAACGTTAATCAGGTAGGGGGGCACCCAATCGCCTCGGCCCTTGTTCTGGTGGAAGTAAACGCCGGCACTCACATTCAGGCCCTCCGCCAATTCCCCTTCGGCCTTGAGGTAGCCAAAGGTATTGGTGCGCAGCGTGGACCAGCCCTTACGGTAGACCTGATCGATATAGGGAATGCCCGACCACTCGGCGGTTAGCCGGTCCCAGCTATCGTTTTCAACGAACTCCTCGGGGCTGAAGAGCCGCTGGTAGTTATCCTCGTGGGTGTCGTCGTAGGAGAGATAGCCCGTGAGGGTGAAGCGATCAAAGTCGGACACGAACTTCGCGGCAAGGTGATCGCGCTCGTTTTCCGCCGCGCTGTTCACCCAATCCGTGGCCGACTGGTGGGATGCAGAAACCCAGGCGCGCGTGGTCCCCCCAAGCACGACCCCGGAGTCATAGCGGGCGTAGAGTCGCTGGGCGTCGAACTCCCCGGCAGCGCCCTGGAGGGTCACCCCGCTTTCCAGAAGGGGATCGGAGGTCATGAAATCCAGCGTGCCACCGAGGGCTTCGTTCGACCGGGAGGCGATGTCTGCCGTCCCCTGGGAAACGTTCACCCCCCCGAGGTTTGCCGTATCGATGTAACGGTTGGCCTTGGCGCCGCCGCCGTAGTTGGAGTTGCCGTTGGGCATGCCGTCGATGGTCATGCCGATCTGCTGGTCCGCAAGGCTCGTTTGGAAGCCCCGGATGGAGATGGTGGTGGACCAGTCGTCGAAACCGAAGGTGTCCCCTTCCTGCACGCTCACCCCGGGCAGGTTATCGATCACCGCCGTAACGCTGGTGATGGGGGCCTGCTGGGCCATCATGGAGTCTGTGACGGCGGTGTTGGCGAAGGTCTTAGCTTGGCCAAGTACCACAATCTCTTCGATCGTGCCGTCTGCGCCGGCCCTCGGACCCGCGCTGTCGGCGGCCCAGGCCGAGCAGGTGCCGGCGAGAAGGGCGATGGAAAGGCTGAGCTTACTGCGTTGCATAGGTGGCATCCCCTGGAGAGTGAAATTAGCGGGGCGCGATTAAGCCGGGGGTTTGTGACGCTTCAGCGATGTTTCTGTGATGGATTTTTGAATGATCGATGACGGGGGCCTCGATGATCGAAGATGATGAGAAAGAGGAGCGGGGAGGCGCATGCAATATCTTTAGACTTACAATGACAGCGCTGTCATT
>RGAU01000144.1 GCA_009919975.1 Gammaproteobacteria bacterium | reverse complement strand
CCCAGAAGCGTCATCAGCCTTAAGACAAATCATGACCCAAACCACTGACCGTCAGTCGCTTGAGACGATCATGGGGGCCCTCTACAGCGGCGACTGAGTTTGCTCTGCGCTGCCTTTGCCGCAACTTCCGCGCCCCCGCCCGCAGTGCTGCCGGAGAGGCTCTGTGCGGCCCTCTAGCGGTGCTTACCCACGCAGCCGCACCACATTGCTTGGGTCGTCCCCTCCGACGGGTTGCACGGCGTCCAGCATCGCCACTGCTTTGGCAATGTCACCCAGTGCAGAGCCGCCGGAGTAAACGCCGTAGGTGATCGTATCTTTCTTATGGCCCACCAAATCAGCCGTCACGCCCTCTGTCACGCCGTTCTGCTCTAATGCCGTGACCACAAACTTTCTGATGCTGTGGAAGCACTTCGTCCGCTTGCTCCCATCTACCCATATTTCCTCTTTTAGTCTGCCGAAGCGCTTGCCCGCAGCGTTCTCTCGGCGCCTGAGATCAAAGTTGTGCAGGGGTAAAAGTCGCTTCAGCCCTTCCGCAATTGGCACGAGTCGTCCGCGCGATGCTTGTGTCTTAGCGTCGAGCTTTACGCGGAAGCACTGAATGCCATCAACTGTTTCTATACTTTCAGAAGACAGGGCGCCCACTTCGGCAATCCGCATACCCGTGTATCGTCCAATATCAATAAACGCCACAAGTTCGCTATCGCCGTTGGCGGCTGCCGCCTCTCGCACGGCGAGTACTTCCTCCAAGCTCACCGGGAGATACCCCTCGGCTTTCTTGAAGGTTTTCGGCAGTCTTAGTCCTTTGTAAGGGTTGACGGCGCTATCAACCAAAAGCCTTTGGTCCTGCAACCAAAAGATGTACTCACTCATGAAGCCCACCGCCTTCTGCATCGTCTTTAACGCTCTGCGCTCTGCCGGTTGCTTTGCTTCCTCGACGCGCATCCAGGCCCGTGCGTTCTCCCGGTTAATCTCGTTAAGCCCCATCGGTCTGCTAGTGCCGGTAGCGCCTCCGCTCCAAATGCGCGCACCATCTTTGATGGCTCGCCTTGCATCGTCTGCGGTCTTTTTATTTTCGTATCGCGCTTCCACAAAGCGTTCTACAAACTGAACGAGGGGTGGCCCTCTGCGATCCCAAAGCAGGGTGGCGTACTGCTTCGCCTGGGCTGGCGGAAGGCCCTCTAACCAATCCTGGTCCTCGTACTTATCCAGCGCCGCGTCGGCATGCGTATAGCCGCTGCGCTCGTCCGCGAAGTCTCCAAGCTCCCGCTCGACAGCAGCCTTTGCCTTAAGAACCGCAATCTCGTTTGCCACCGTGTCAGGCTCTTGCCGCGCAAGGTCAATCAACCTACGCCACTCTTTTAGCCACGGGGCTGCAGTGGCCATTGCTTCAATCCGGTTGGCCTTACCGGCCCGTACTCCAGTACTCCTGCGGAAGTTGGACTTACCGATAATGTGCCGTACTTCGGGTGGTACACTGGGCTGGGCGTAGAAGATTCCGTCGCGAGTGGTTAGGGACATGTCGCTGGCTCCATTGCCTGAGCAGGTCTTGTTCCTACCCCAGTAATCTACCCCAGCAAAGGCTTAAAATGCGCGGAATTGCTATATTTATTGGGCTTTTGGGTGGCTGGCGTAGAATCCCTCTCTCTCCGCCAGCTCAGCTTAAGGCGCCTCAGGGCGCCTTTTTTGTTTTGGGTTCCTGGCAGTGGCCTGCGGTCGGGAAGCGAGGCATGAGAGATGCTGAAGGAACTGGGCCTTGGCGCCCTGCTCTTTATCGCCGGAGATTCGGAGCTTGGGCGCCGGGCAGGCGATGCGCTCATCGCCGATAAGATCGGTGATGCCCTAGAGGAGGGCGGCTTTGATGCCGTTTCCCTCGGGCCCTGGGCCGTAGGTCGAGACGAAGCAACGCTGCAGGCGCCGGAGGCGCTTGATCATCTGCGCTTCCTTTACGAGGATGGAGGACGGTCCTTGGAAGTCTCCTGGGCTGCAGACTCTGCCTGCGCCGCCCTGAGCCTAGCGCCCGCTCAAGGGGTTCCCTTGCTCGAGCTTCGCCCGTTCCTGGCGACTGAGGGGGCAGCGGCGGAGGTGCGAAGTAGCAGCGAAGGTTGTGATCACCTAGTCAGAACCGGGCGGGCCGCCTTCTCTGCGCTAAACGTGAGCCCTGCGCTACTGGAAGTCTTTTTAGAGGAACTGCCCGAGGCCTATACCTACTTGCTTCGGTAGAGCTGGGAGGAGATGGCGGGCGCGGGAGGATTCGAACCCCCGACCTTTCGGTTCGTAGCCGAATGCTCTATCCAACTGAGCTACGCGCCCCGAATGCTCGCTAAGGACTCACTGCGAGAGCGCGGCATTATCTGGGTCTCTCCCGGGTAGGTCAAGGTTTAACCCCGGGGGACTTCACGGTTTTTACCTATTTCGTCCGCGCTGGTTTTAAGGACACGTCAGCGGTCTTTGATAGCATAGGCGGTTGGGGTCTAAGCTAGGAAAGAGTATTGAACGTGCGCCTGATTGCGTGCCGAATTGGGTTCGGTGCGCTGCTGATCATTTCGTCTGCCTTTGCGCAGGCCGTCCCCGGGGATAGCGCCCTGGTGCGGCCCCTGCGCGTGACCACTTTGCCGGACGGCTTCCGGCTTGATGGTCGCCTCGAGGAAGCGGTTTGGGCCGACGCGTCAGTGGTCAATGAGTTCTCCGTGGTTGAGCCCGATACTCTGGCTGCGCCGCCCCTCGAATCTACCATCCGCATGTTCTACACGGACCGGGGCCTCTACGTGGGTTTCCATGGAAAGCAGGCCGCGGACACGCTAGTGGCGCGCCTCTCTCCGCGAGATCAACGCATCGCCCGGGATTCCTTCTCCATCACCGTGGACCCTACGGGGACCGGGCTCTTTGGCTACTGGTTTTCCGTTGCCCTTGGGGACTCCCTGGCCGATGGAACGGTGCTCCCGGAGCGTCAGTTCAGTAATCAGTGGGATGGCCCCTGGAACGGTTTTAGCGCCGTCACCGAAGACGGCTGGAGTGCAGAGCTGTTCCTGCCCTGGTCCATGATGGCCATGCCCAAAAGCGGGGACGACCGCACCATTGCATTCTATGCCTCCCGGCAGGTGGCCTATCTGAATCAGCGCTGGGGCATTCCGGCCCTCCCGAGCACCACGCCGCGCTTTATGTCGGCCCTGCGGCCCGTGCGCATTCAGGGCATTCAACCGTCGACCCAGCTCACCCTCTACCCCTTCTCCGCGGCCACCTACGACGCCGCCGAGGGAGATCTCGAAAGCAAGGTCGGCTCCGATATCTACTGGCGGCCGAGTTCTAATTTGCAGTTCTCCGGTACGCTTAATCCCGATTTCGGGACCGTCCAGCAAGACGACCTCGTGGTGAACCTTTCGGCCTTCGAGGTGTTCTTCAGCGAACGTCGGCCCTTCTTCCTCGAGGGTCAGGAGGTGTTAACACGCGGCGCATTGGCGCGCCGCCGCCCCTTCCGGTGGATGACCGGGTCGAAAGCTTTTTAGAGACGGATCGCAATCGCCTGAGCGATCTCGCCGGCGCCGCTAAGGTCACGGGGCAGCAAGGGGCCTTTCGCTTTGGGGCGCTCGCGGCCCTGGAGCAGGATACGGAGGTCAGCGGCACCGACGCCCTGGACACCCTCCTGGATTATCAAGTTAAAGGTCGCCGCTTTGGCGCCCTCCGGGGCCTTTGGGAGTCCGCCTCCGGCGGCCAGTACCGGGGCCTTGGGGCCATGCTGACGGGCGTCGGTAAGCCGGGAGAGGATGGTCTAGCGGGAACGGTTGATGGGCACTGGCTCTCGAAGGGCGGGGTGTGGAAGTTCGATGGCCAGCTCATTGGCTCCCAGGCTGACGATCGCTTTGGCTTAGGTCTGGCTAGCGATTTGGTGTACACCCCAAGGAAGGGGCGGGTGCATAACTTTGCCCTCGATCTTCTCGATCGGCACATCGACATCAATGATTTTGGCTTCCTAAGACGTAACGATACCGCCCAGCTGCGCTATCGCTACGAGGAAACCCGCTCCGATCTCAGCCACGTGCGCGATCGGACCACGACCCTTCGCGGCTTCTACGGTTGGAATTGGCAGGGGCAGCAGATCAGCTCAGGGATCATCGCCGAGCGGGAGTGGACCCTCCTCAATTTGTCTCGGGCCCGGGTCGAGCTTGGTTATCGGCCCGAGCGTTGGGATGACCGCAACAGCTTTGGTAACGGCGCGTTTAAATCCGAAGGGCGGGCGACGGGGGAGTTTTTCGTCGGCACCAACGAAAGCTTACCCCTCGTGGGCGGAGTCTTTGGGGGTTTCGAGCAGGAGACGCTCCAAGATTGGTCCTACAGCGGTGGCGTTTTTATGGTGTGGCGCCCCGGAGATCGCTTCAATGCGCGCATGCGCATGGAGGTTCGGCGTCGAAATGGCTGGGTTCTTCACGACGAAGACCGGCGCATGACCAGCTTTGATGCCGAGCAAATAGCCCCGCGCATGACCCTTGAGTACTACTTCTCTGCGCGCCAACAGCTTCGGGCGTCCATGCAGTGGATTGGGCTCCGGGCGAAGGAATCGGACTTCTATGAGATTGCCCCGAGCGGCCGTCTCATCGATGCGGAACAACCCACGGCCCCCGGGGCTCAAAACTTCTCGATCTCCAACGCCATTCTTCAGCTGCGCTATCGGTGGGAGATCGCCCCGCTCTCAGATCTCTTCGTGGTCTACAGCCGCGGCGGTTCCCTGGACGATCCTGCGGGCCGGGGCTTTGATGAGCTTTTCAACCGTAATTTCGCGGAGCCCGATCAGGACCAGCTGGTGGTGATGCTTCGCTATCGCATGGGGTCCTAGGGCCCATCCTGTCCAAGGGCAAGGGTAAGCACAAAGCCTGCGGGGCCGCGATGAACCGGGGCAAGGCGCACCGTTCCCTCCCCGGGCGTGCTTCGCGTCAGGCGCCAGGGATCAGCCGTTGCCCCGAGCCGGCCTAGGCCGCTCAGCCCGCGCCCGTCGGCTTTTAAGGCCGCTTCCAGAGCCGTCCAGTTTCCCGTGAGCTTTCCGTAGGGCCCCCGCCCTTCTTCCCAGGGAAGGCGCTGGGCGAGGCGTGCTTTCGGATTTCGTCGATCTCGCTCGCAGTCCACCCCAAGGCGGATTCCAAAACCTGAGGCCCAGGCGACCAGGACGAGCCCGTCGCTGTGGGTGATGCTGACGGCGTAGCGCCGACCCGTGGCACTGCGAAGTCGGGGGCGGCGTCGATGCCGCAGGCGAAGGCGCTGGTGTTTGGGCCCCTGGGTCCTTAAAAGCCCAGCGGCCACGCGCTGAGCTTGGGTAAGGGGCCGGTCATGGCGAAGGCCGGCGCGGCGCGATGGGAAGGGGGCAGGGCTACGTTCTGGCGCCCAAGCCAAAAAGATGGTGGCCGATCCCAGGCGCTGCTTCGCCTGGCCCGCACGATGCTTCATGGGTAGAGGCTGCTAAGCCCGGCGTCGAGGCTGATCTGCGGCGTCCATCCCGTGCGGGCGCGAAAGGCGCTGCTGTCGCAGGACCAATCTTCAAAGGTGAGTTCCCGCACCTTGCCGGGGGTAAGCATGGGGTCGTCGCCGAGCGCCTTGGCGCTGAGCGTGGTCCCGAGGGAAAGGAGATAAAGGAGCGTCTTGGGCACGGGAATGACCCGGACCCGGTCGCCCCGGAGACGGGCCGCGGCGGCCGCGATTTCGGGCCAGCGGTAGCCTTGGGCTCGGGCATCGGCGAGAGGGTAGGGACCTGCCTCCCCTGGCGTGGTGCGCATGGCGAAAAGCAGGGCGTCTACCAGGTCATCAATGTGTAGCAGGCTGACGCGCCGGTTCCCCACGGGCCGGGGCAGCATGCCCTTCATGGCCTGATCCAGCAGGGGCTTCAATTCCCGATCCCCGGGGCCGTAGACCGCCGTGGGACGCAAAATGAGATCTCCGTCCTGGCCGCTGGGGCTGGGCCGCAGCAAGGGTCGAAACGTGGAGTAAGCGGGCCTTGGGAGCCGCCGCAGCCATGGCGTCGAGGAGCGCCGCGGTGCCGTCAACGTTGACCGCATCGAAGGCTCGGCGCGAAGCACCCCGCACAGCCCCGGCGCAATGGACCACCCAGGCCGCATCCCGCACGAGGGTTCGGAGCGCCACGTTCGAGGACAGATCCCCGCGGACCACGGTTACCGTGTCTGGAAGCCGGCTGTCCGCTTGCCGGGACAGGGCGCGGATCACCTGTCGACTTGGCTCAAGCCGCTGGCAGAGCGCCCGGCCAATAAACCCCGTCGCGCCGGTTATGGCGATGGGGCCAGGAAGGTCGCTGAGGAAATCGCTGTTCACGGCGTCTCCGAAGCAGCGCCAA
>RGAU01000143.1 GCA_009919975.1 Gammaproteobacteria bacterium | reverse complement strand
GCGCTTTCCACCGATGATCGGGGCATGTGGGATTCCACCCTCACGGACGAGTTCTTTGTGGCCGTGAAGCACTTTGACCTCAGCTTTGAGGAGGTGGTGGCGCTTTCCCGAGCCTCTCTGAGCCATAGCTTTTTACCCGAGGCGGAGAAGGCTCGGCTCCTCGCGGATTACGACGACGCCCTGGCGGGCTTTGTGGCGCGCTTCCAAAGCGGCGGCCTTGGGGCCGCGGCTCCGGAAGCCCGTCCCCCCTATCGAGGATTCATCTGCCGTCGCTACGGCCTTTGCCCCCCGGAGCCTGCCCCATGATGCGCCCCCTTCTGCTCGCCCTTGCGACCCTGCTTTGCGCCTCGGGCTTCGCCGCCCCCGCGCCCGGAGATTGCCAGCCCGGGGGACCCTGCAGCACGCCCCTCGAGGTGCGTGCCGTGGTGGTGACGCTCTTTGAAATTGGGGAGGACGAAGGGGACCGGCCCGGGGAATTCCAGCTCTGGAAAACCCGAGGCAACTTCACCGTCTCCTTGCCCTTCCCCCAGGGCCATCATGAGCTCGTTTACGACCCCGAGCGCAAGGTGCTGGCCATGGTCACGGGCATTGGCACCATGAAGTCCACGGCGAACATCATGGCCCTGGGGCTCGACGCGCGCTTCGATTTGACCCGCGCCTACTGGCTGGTGGCGGGCATCGCCGGAATCGATCCTGCCGATGCGTCCCTGGGCTCCGCGGTCTGGTCCACCTACGTGGTGGACGGGGACCTGGGCCACGAAATCGACGCCCGGGAAATGCCCGAAGACTGGGCTTACCCCTATTTTCCGCGCCGGGCCTCCACCCCCTATGCCACGCCGCGCCCGCCGTCCGAGGGGGAGATCTTTGTGCTTAACGATGGGCTGCGGAACTGGGCCTATGAGCAAACGAAGGGTCTGACCCTGCCCGATCTGCCGGGCATGGCGGAGGCTCGAGCCGCCTACGCCGAGCCCGCAGCGAAGCGTCCGCCCTTTGTGCTCAAGGGCGCGCACCTGGCCGCCATGACCTTCTGGCACGGGGCGCTCATGAACGACTGGGCCAACCACTGGGTAGCCTACTGGAGCGAGGGGCAGGGGAATTTTGTGACCTCGGCCATGGAAGACAGCGGCACGGCGCAAGCGCTCACTTACCTGGATCGTCTGGGAAAAGCGGACTACGACCGGTTGATGGTCCTGCGTGCGGCCAGTAACTACACAACGCCGCCGCCCGGCGTGACGCCGGCGCATAATCTCCTTTCGGAGCGGAGCAGCGGCTACTCTGGCCTCCTTGGCGCCGTGGAGTCCCTCTATCTGGTGGGCAACACGGTGCTCGAGGCCCTTCTTGCGGACTGGCCTAAGCACGCTGTTGCGCCGCCCTCGGCGGATTAGCCCTTGAGGATTTCCGCGTAGGGGGCGGGATCGACGTTACCCCCGGAAAGGGTTGCTAGCACGGTCTCCCCCGTAACGGGCACGGCTCCCGCGAGCAGGGCGGCGAGGCACACCGCGCCCCCGGGCTCGAGCACCAGGGCCAGGTGTTCGAAAGCGAAGCGCATGGCCTCATGGACCTCCTCCTGGCTGACAACCAGCCCCGAGGCCACCCGGGGCTGGTTGATCGCAAAGGTGAGGCGTCCTGGGGTCGGCGTCAGCAGCGCATCGCAGTCCGAGGCCGGGCTCTGGCGCGCTTGAACCTGCCGCCCTAGGCGGAAGGACTCCGCGTGATCCTCAAAGCCCTCCGGTTCCACCGTATGCAGGCGTGTCCCCGTCCCCTCGAAGGCCAGGGCGCAGCCGGCCATGAAGCCCCCGCCGCCGGTGCAAACCAGGAGGCGATCGGCCGCCAGGCCCTGCGCGGCCAGCTGGGCCCGCATCTCAAGCCCTGCCGTGCCCTGGCCGGCGATTACGAAGCGATCATCAAAGGAGGGCACGACCGTGAGCCCCTCCGCCTTGGCTAAGGCAAAGGCGATAGCCTCCCGATCTTCCCGCTGCCGATCGAAGGTGATGATGCGCGCCCCATAGTAGGCCGTATGGCGAAGTTTGATTGCCGGGGCATCTTGGGGCATGACCACGGTGACCGGAACGCCAAGTCGGGCCCCGGCGGCGGCTACGGCCTGCCCATGATTCCCCGAGGACCAGGCCACCACCCCTCGGGCTCGAGCCTCGGCGTCCAGCGTCAGGAGCTTGGAAAGCGCGCCTCGGTACTTAAAGGAGCGGGTGTGCTGAAGCGCTTCTGCCTTCAGGAAGACCCGGGCACCCGTGCGTTCATCGAGGACGGGGCTCGTAAGGAGAGGTGTTTGGCGGACGTAGGGGGCGATGCGCTCCGCGGCCGCCGGAATGTCGTCGGCGGTGGGAAGGGTAGGGGCTGCCGGCGGAGCCACTAGGCGAAGAGCATGTCGGCGACAAAGGGGTTGGATCGCCGCTCCTGACCGAAGGTGGAGACGGGGCCGTGCCCGGGCACGAAGGTGATCTCATCGCCCAGGGGGAAGAGCCGCTCCCGGATGCTTTTGATCAGCGCGTCGTGATCACCCCGGGGGAAGTCCGTGCGGCCAATGGAGCCCTGAAAGAGCACATCCCCGACCACGGCGAAATGCGCCTCGGGGGCGACAAAGACCACGTGCCCCGGGGTATGCCCCGGGCAGTGGCGTACCAGCAAGGTTTCCTTGCCGAGGCTGACCTCGTCCCCATCTTGAAGCCAGCGCGTGGGCTCAAAGGGTTCGGCCTTCAGACCGTAGCGGGCCCCCTGCTCCGTAAGCGTATCAATCAGGAACTGATCGTCGGGATGGGGGCCAATAATGGGCAGGCCCTCCCGCGCCGCAAGCTCTGCCGTGGCGCCGGCGTGGTCCAAGTGCGCGTGGGTAATCCAGATTTGCTTCAGGGTGGCGCCGGCCTGGGCGAGAGCGGCGTCGATCTTCGGCAGATCGCCGCCGGGATCAATCACCGCCGCCTCGAGCGTCTCGTCACACCACAAAAGGGTGCAATTTTGCGCCAGAGGGGTGACAGGGACGATCATCGCTTTCAGAGCCATGGCGAACTTCCTTCCTTAGCGGCGCCGCTTAATGGCGCGTGGGGCCGCCCCCGCTGCTGCTAGGGGGCGGAAGCACTTCCTCAAGAACGAGGCCCGGAACCACCCTGCGCCCCACGAGCAGACAGCCCTGGCGGAAGGCCTGCTGGGCTTCCTTGCTGCACCAGGCCCAGTCCGCCCCCCGGGCGTCTGCAGGCACGCGCCAGTGGCCAGAGAGAAAGGCCTTGCCCAGCCGCAGCTCGACGCACCAGTCGTGCCAGGGGCCGACGCTCCCATCCTCTTCATATTCCTGCTCTACGAGGCGGCAGTAATTAGCGCTGCCCTCGTCTCGTGCCATGTTTTCCCCCACCACCAGCGCACTGTCAACGCAGGACTGCCAAGCCGTGTGGACCTCATCGGCGCTCGCAAAGAGCACGGTGAAGATGGCCGTGGGGGTCAGGCTGAGGGTTAGGGGGCTCTCCCAGTCGGGCTCGAGATCACTCATGCGCCCTCGCCATCCTCGCTGTAATAGGCCTTCAGGGCTGCGGGAACCTCGGCGAGGGGGATGCGCTGCTGAGTCATGCTGTCCCGGTCCCGAAGGGTCACCGTGCCGTCCCCTTCGATGGTTTCAAAGTCGATGGTGATGCACAGAGGCGTGCCCACCTCATCGTGACGCCGATAGGCCTTGCCGATGTTCCCCGTGTGCTCATAGAGAATGCGACCGAGGCCAAGCTTTTGGAGCCGGGCCTTGAGGGCGCGAGCCGTCTCCACAATACCGTCGTGGTTCTTCTTCAGGGGAATGACCGCGGCCTTTAAGGGGGCTAGGTGCCGGGGTAGGGCCAGGACGGTGCGCTCCGAGCCGTTATCGAGCGTTTCCACCCGGTAGGCTTCATTGAGCACGGCGAGCACGCCCCGATCGACCCCTGCGGAGGGCTCGATCACGTAGGGCACTTGCCAGGCCTTGCTGTCCGGGTCCTGGATCGCGAGGCGGGCGTTGGAGTCCGTGTTTGGTTCCACGGCGGCGGACAGGGCCAGGCCCTCCTGATCCTTGCTGTGGGAGCCCAGGTCGAAGTCCGTGCGGTTCGCCACCCCCTCGAGCTCCTCGAGGCCGTGGGGGAAGCGATACATGATGTCCGTGGTGGCCTTGGAGTAGTGGGCCAGCTCATCTGCCTCCACCACCAATAGCTCGAGGCGGTCCCGGGGTACGCCCTGGGCCTCCCACCAGGCGATGCGGGCCTCCACCCAATAGCGGTGCCAGTCCTCGTCCGTGCCTGGGGTAACGAAGAATTCGAGCTCCATTTGCTCGAACTCCCGCACCCGGAAGATGAAGTTCCGAGGCGTGATCTCGTTGCGGAAGGCCTTGCCGATCTGCGCAATCCCGAAGGGCGGGCGCCGGGCCGTGGAATCCACCACGTGGCGGAAATTCGTGAAGATGGCCTGGGCCGTTTCTGGGCGCATATAGGCGAAGTTGGTGCCGTCATCCACCGGTCCCACGGCGGTTTTGAACATCAGGTTGAAGGGCCGGGGCTCCGTTAAATCCTTCGCGCCGCAGGCCGGGCACTGATCTTCGATGTGATCCGCGCGCCACCGGGCCTTGCACTGCCGGCAATCCACTAGGGGATCGGAGAAGGTGGCTTCATGACCCGAATACTTCAGGGTTTTCCGATGCGTCAGGATGCTGGCATCGAGGCCTTCGACGTCGTCCCGCTCGTACACCATGGCGCGCCACCAGGCGGCCTTGAGGTTGTTCTTAAGTTCCACGCCCAGGGGACCGTAGTCATACAGCCCCTGCATGCCACCGTAGATTTCACCGGACTGGAAGATAAAACCCCGGCGCTTGCACAGGGAGACCAGGGCCTCCATGGATTGAGCGGGCACGAGTACACCTCACGAAAACATTGGGGAGCGCACTATAGGCGGGGGGCCGGGGCTCCGTCCAGAAAGCCCCAAGGCGCGGGGGCGGGCTTGTTCCGCCGAGGTCCTTCCCCTAGGCTCAGCTACGCGTATTAACTCGGGGGAGAGAGTCGCATGGCCGCAGCAGGGGAAGGCATTCGCATTCGCTTAGAGCCGGAGGATGAGTACACCCATCCCATCGAGGCAGCGGAGAATTTCAACGAATCCATGTACTTCAACCTCTTCGATCCGGAGCGGAAGCTCGGGGGATGGTTTCGCCTCGCGAACCGGCCGAACGAAGGGAAGGGGGAGATGTCCATCTGCCTTTATCTCCCCGATGGCCGCATCGCCTTCATGTTCAAGCGCCCCGAATGCACGAATAACGACGCCTTCGACAATGGCGGCATGCGCTTTCAAGTGCTGGAGCCCTTCAAGCGCGTGCGCCTAAGCTACGAGGGGTCCGTCTGCCTCCTCGAAAACCCCATGGACATGATGGATCCGGGGAAGGCCTTTAAGACCAATCCCATGGTGAAGGCCTCCCTGGCGCTCGACTTTGAAGGGGTCTCGCCCATGTTTGGGGGCGAGCCCGTGAAGGCGGATGGCTCGAAGATCGAGGAGAAGGCGGAGGAGGCCTTTGCCCGGGGCCACTACGAGCAGCACATGGCGGGTGCCGGCGTGCTCACCCTCGGGGAGGAGCGCTTCGAGCTGTCGGGCTATGGCCTGCGCGACCACTCCTGGGGCCCCCGCTACTGGCAAAACATCGCCTGGTATCGCTGGCTGCCTATGAACTTTGGCCGGGATTTCGCCATGATGCTTTCCATCGTGACCCGCCCCGATGGCCAGCAGCGCATGGGCGGCATGGTGCTCGAGAACGGCGCCTACACCCTCCTTAAGGAGGTCTCCATCGCCTCGGAGTACGACGAAAACGATTGCCAAACGCGTATGCGCTGCGTCGCCCGCTCCGACGATCGGGAATACGTGGTGACCGGTGAGGTCATGTCCCTCATTCCCCTGCGCAACCGGCGCACCACCCCAGACGGGGAAGCGCTCATGACCCGCATCACGGAAGGCATGACTCGCTACGAGTGCGACGGGCAGGTCGGCTACGGGCTTTCCGAATACCTTGATCAAATCGTCGATGGCGCACCTCTGGGCAAAGCGACCGGGTGCTAGAACCGTGACCGACGCGAAGACTCAACTGGCGGAGGCGCTGGGGGGCGTGCTCACCCGAGCGGCGCTGCCGTCCCTGGGCGAAGGGGTGGCCGTTTCTGAGCTGACCCGCCTCACCGCGGGCGCGGCGAATGAAACCTGGCGCTTTCAGGCATCCGGGGCTTCCGGGAAGCAAACCTGCATCCTGCGCCGGGCCCCCTTCGTTGCCGAGGCCGCCCCGGAAGATAGTCAAAACCTGGGGAAGGCCGGGGAAGCCCGGGTGCAGGCGGCGGCGCGCCAAGCGGGGGTTCCCGCGGCGGAAGTGCTTACGGTGCTGACGGAAGCCGATGGCCTCGG
>RGAU01000142.1 GCA_009919975.1 Gammaproteobacteria bacterium | reverse complement strand
TGAGCGTTACCCCGGGGTGAAGGCCTATATGGATCGCACCCGAGCCCTGGCCGCGGAGCAGGGGTATGTAGAGACCCTCTTTGGGCGACGCCTCTACCTGCCGGAGATTCGGGTGCAAAACCAGCAGCGGCGCCAGGCTGCGGAACGCACGGCCATCAACGCGCCGATGCAGGGCACGGCGGCGGACATCATCAAGCGGGCCATGATCGCGGTGGATCGCTGGCTCCATGAGGCTTCGGATGCTGCACGCATGATCATGCAGGTCCACGACGAACTCGTCTTTGAGGTTCCCGAGGGGGCGGTGGACGCCGTGACGGCCGAGGTGCGTCGCTACATGGAGGGCGCTGCGGAGCTTCGCGTACCCCTAAAGGTCGACGTGGGGGTGGGCGCCCACTGGGACGAGGCGCACTAGGGCCGGGGGCGTTGGAACTTTTCCGGCTCCCAGGGCTCTAAGGAGGGCTGGTCAGGTCATTGCCCCTCCCTCCCCAAGACCCTAATGACCGCGGCGCCGATCCCCTCGGCGCGACCAGCCTTCGCCCCAGGGCCTCCCCGGCCCTGGGGCTTTTTTATGCCTCGTCTTCTTCCCCGGCCCCGGGCAGGGGAAGATTCAGCCAATCGCGCAGCTGGCGCAGCACGGTTACCGCCCCCTGGCCCCGAAGGGCGCTAAAGAGCACCGGGATAACCGTCGGGTAGGAAGCTGTTTCCTCCTCGGCTAGGCGCATGACCTCAAGCTGGGCTTCGTGGCCCAGCTTGTCGACCTTATTAAGAAGTACGAGCACGGGGAGGGCAGCCTGCCCGGCCCAGCGCAGCAGCTGGCGGTCGAAGGTTTGGAAAGGATGGCGAACGTCCATGACCAGCACGATGCCTACAAGGGCCTGGCGCTGGGCGAGATAGGCCTCCACGTTGGCCTGCCAATCGGCCTGAAGCTGGCGGTCCGTTTTGGCATAGCCGTAGCCCGGTAGATCGACGAGGAAGCGGTCCTCCCCGGCGCGGAAGAAGTTCAGCGCTTGGGTCCGTCCCGGCGTGCGCCCGGTGCGGGCGAGGCTTCGCTGCCCCGTAATGCGATTGAGCACGCTAGATTTGCCCGCGTTGGAGCGCCCGGCGAAGGCCACCTCCCGCCCCGCGTCCTCTGGGGTTTCCGCAAGGCTAGGAGCGCTGAGCACGAACTCCGCGGTGATGCGCAGCCGGGGATCGAAGGCGTCATCCTCCGCCGCTTTCCGCGCATAGGGATAGGGCGCGTGGGGATCGCGCTTCGTGCGGTGGCGGGCATTGGGCGTCGGGGGCCGACGGGCCATGGGGGTACTCTCAGAAACCACGGGGGAAAGACACTGGCATGAGGAGGTTCAGTAGGGCAAGCACATTAGCTATACTCCGCGTCCCAAAGCGGACTGCCCGGGCCTCGCGGCAGTTGTCGACCCAACCATGAGCGCTTCTACCCGGGTGAAGGCCTGCGCTCCGTTCAGCGAAGGAACCGAACATGTTGTCCATTCTGTCCCGAACGCTTCTCCCGCTCTCGTTCCTGGCGAGCTCCGTGGCCTTCGCGGCCTCCGCAGCCCCGGGCATGCCTCCGGCCGGGGAAGCCCGTGGCGATGCGGCCGCGGGTCAAGCGGCGGCGCTCGTGTGTTCTGCCTGCCATGGTCAGGAAGGGAAGGCGATTCTGCCGACCTATCCGAACCTGGGCGGCCAGCACTACAGCTACCTGCTCCGGCAAATGCGCGCCTTCAAAGGCGGCGATCGCTACGCGCAGCTCATGATGGGCCAGGTGGACAACCTCCCGGACGATACGCTGAAGAACATTGCGGCTTACTACGCCGACAAGGCGCTGCAGCAGAACGACCCGGGCTCGGCCGATCTTGCCCTTGGGGAAAAGATCTATCGCGACGGTCTGCTTGATAAGGGTGTGCCGGCGTGCAGCGCGTGCCACTCCCCCCGCGGCCTCGGCAACGGCCCGGCGGGCTTCCCGGTGGTCTCCGGCCAGAACGCAGGCTATGTCGATGCGCAGCTAAAGGCTTACCGGGCTGGCGAGCGCGCTACGGACGAAAGCTACGGCCAGATGATGCGCGGTGTGGTGCGCAATCTGAACGACGAAGAAATCGCGGCGGTCAGCGCTTACGTGCAGGGGCTTCGTTAAGCTATGGCTTCCCAGGCCCTCGTAAAAACGGTGCGCCGGGCACTTCTTGGGGTGGCCCTGGCCGCCGCTGGAAGCCTCGCCACCGCTGAGGGCCCCTTCGAAGAGGGCACGCACTACCACCGCCTGCCCGTTCCCGTGGCGACGGCGGAGGACACGGTGACGGTCACCGAGTTCTTCTCCTACGCCTGCGGTCACTGCTTCCAGTTTGACCCGGAGCTCGATCACTGGGCCGAAGGCACGGCGGAGGATGTGGTACTCGAGCGCGTACCCGCGGCCTTCTCGCCACTCTATGAGCTCCTCGCAGAGGCCTATTACGTCGCGCGCGCGTGCAAGGTGCTTCCCGCCACCCATACGCCCCTGTTCCGGGCGCTTCACCTCGAGCGCCAGCCCCTCCGCAGCCAGGAGGCCATTGCGCGCTTCTTTGCCGATCAGGTTGAGAAAACCCCGGTCCCCGGCGCGACCTGTGCCACGCCCGAGGATTTTCTGAAGACCTTCAAGTCCTTTGGGGTCCGCAGCGCCATCAACCAATCGAAGAGCCGCGCCAAGGCCTACCAGGCGCGAGGCGTTCCCGCGCTCATCATCGATGGCGCTTTTCGCACCGATGGGCAAAGTGCCGGCAGCAACGAAGGCATGCTCCAGGTTGCCGATGCCCTCATCGAGAAGCGCCGGGCCGAAAAAGCGCCCGCCCCCTAGCATCCTTCGCCCTTCATCGGCTTAAAGCCCCTTCCCTTGATGACAGTAGGCTGTCCCCCGGTTTAGGGTGGATGGGGGTTCGCGTTTTGGGGGAGACGCAGTGACGACGCGCTTTGGGATCATCGGCACCGGCATGATGGGCTGCGAGCACATCCGAAACCTGGCCCAAATCGATGCGGTGGACGTGGTCGCCATCGCCGATCCCCACGAGGGTTCCCGTCAGGCGGCACGGCTACGAGGATCTTCTCGCCCGGGACGACGTTGATGCGGTGGTGATCGCCACCCCTAACTACACGCACCATTCCGTGATGGCCGCCGTTTTTCAAACGGATAAGCATGTGCTTCTGGAAAAGCCTTTGGCGACCACCATGGCCGACTGCAACGCGCTGGTGGCCCAGGCTCAGCGTCATCGAGGCTTGGTGTGGGTGGCCCTTGAATATCGTTACATGGCGCCCATCGCTAAAACCCTAGAATTGCTTCCCCACCTTGGCGCCATTCATATGTGCGCCATCCGGGAACATCGCTTTCCCTTCCTCCATAAGGTGGGGGCCTGGAATCGCTTCAACCGCTATTCCGGGGGAACGCTGGTGGAGAAGTGCTGCCACTTTTTCGATCTGATGAATCTCATGGTGCCTTCAAAGCCCCAGCGCGTGATGGCGTCCGGGGGCCAAAACGTCAACCACCTGCAGGAGCGCTACGACGGCGAAGTCCCGGGGCAGCGGGCCATGCTCGATTTATGCATGTTCGCGGAGGGAGGCCGCCAAGAGCAGCACATCGTTGTTACGGGCGATCGGGGTCAGGTTGAGGCGACCGTGCCGGGGACGGAGGTTTTTCTCAGCGATCGTGCTGCGCGCACCCACCGCGCTATCCCCGCACCGCTGAGCCCCCAGGTTCGGGAGGTCGGCTTCCACCATGGGGCCAGCTATCTCGAGCACCTGGCGTTTCTTGAGGCGGTGGAAAGGGGCACACCGGCGCGGGTGACCGTCGAGGACGGGCGCCTGGCGGTGGCTATCGGCCTCGCAGCGCAGCAATCCATCGCCACCGGTCGTACCGTAGATCTTTCAGAATTGGAGGGCTTTTCACCATGACGACGCGAACCCCGGTTCCCATACCGCCCCTGGGCTTTGGGCTTTGGAAGCTGGCGCCGGAGGCCTGTGCTGATGCCGTTTACGAAGCCATTAGGGCGGGCTATCGGCACTTTGACGCGGCCTGCGATTATGGCAACGAGGCGGCCGTGGGGGAGGGCTTGGCCCGGGCCCTGGGGGATGGCCTTTGCCGTCGGGAGGATCTATGGATTACGTCGAAGCTCTGGAATACCTACCACGATCCTGAGCACGTCCCCCTCGCCCTGGAACGAACGCTCGCGGATCTTCGGCTGGACGCGCTCGATCTCTACCTGATCCATTTCCCCATCGCCCTAGCTTACGTGCCCTTTGAAACGCGCTATCCGCCGGAGTGGATTTTCGATCCGGAGGCTCAGGAACCGGCGATGGTTCGCGCGCCCGTGTCCCTGCAGGCCACCTGGGCGGCCATGGAGCAGCTTCAGGCAGCGGGCAAGGTTCGCCATCTCGGGGTGGCCAATTACAATTCGGGCCTGCTGCACGATCTCATGGCCTATGCCCAGCGTCCCCCGTCCGTTTTACAGATCGAGGCCCACCCCTACCTTACGCAGGATCGCCTGATTCGCTTGGCAAAGGACTATGGCTTGGCCGTGACGGCCTTCTCGCCCCTCGGCGCAGGGTCCTACCTGGAGCTCGGCATGGCGGAGGCCGGGGAGCAGGTTTTAGAAGACCCCGCGGTGCTGGCCATCGCCGAGCGCCATGGCCGAACCCCAGCGCAGGTGGTGCTGCGCTGGGCCCTGCAGCGGGGCACGTCCGTGGTGGTGAAGAGCACTTCGCCGGCGCGCATGGCGGAGAATCTGGCGGCTCGCGACTTCACGCTGGATGAGGACGCGATGGCGGCCCTCAGCGGGCTGAACCGCAATCGCCGCTTCAATGATCCGGGCGCCTTCTGTGAAGAGGCCTTCGGCACGGTGGACAACGCTTGCCAGTGGCTGGGGCAGCACCGGAGTGCGCTGCTCGGGGCGCTGGCGCAGGAGGGGGCCCTGCTGCTTCGCGGCTTTCCCCTTCGGTCTGCGGAAGATTTTGACCGCTTCTCCGGGGCTTTTGGCTTCACGCCCTTTACCTATGAGGAGTCCCTTTCGAACGCGGTGCGGATTAACAAGACCCCGCGGGTGTTTACGGCGAACGAAGCACCGCCGGAGGTGAATATCCTGCTGCACCACGAGATGGCGCAGACGCCCTTTCCGCCGGAGAAGCTCTTTTTCTTCTGTCAAAGCGCGGCCAAGCAGGGGGGAGAGACCCCCCTTTGCCGGTCCGACGTGCTCTATCGCCGCCTGAGTGAAGTCGATGCGACCGGGGCGGCGGCCTTCGAAGCCAAGGGCGTGCGCTACACCACGCGCATGCCGGGGCAGAACGAAGCGGCGTCGGGGCAAGGTCGCAGTTGGGGGAGCACGCTTCGAGCCGATTCCCGAGCCGGGGCGGAGCAACGCTTAGAAGACCTCGGTTATGACTATCAGTGGTTAGAGGATGATGCTCTCCTCGCGACGTCCCCGGTGCTGCCGGCCGTGGACACCCTGCCCGATGGGAGAAAAACGTTCTTTAATCAGGTGATCGCTGCCGGCCGGGGCTGGAAGGCTGTGGGTGAGGGGAAGCCTCCGCCGGTCAGCTTTGGGGATGGCACCCTGATTCCCGAGGCGCTCCTGGAGACGGTGGTCACGCTGGCGGAGGCGCTGACCGTCCCCCTGCGCTGGCAGGACGGGGATCTGGCCTTGATCGACAACCGTCAGGTCATGCACGGACGCTTTCCCTACGCTGGCGCGCGCAAGCGCGAAGTGCTGGTGGCGCTAACGAAGGACTAGCGTTCCCTCGGCGAAAACGGAAGCGGTGCCGCCGATATGCACCGCAAGTCCCGTCGCCGGGGTGGTCCAGCGCGCCCAAACCTTGCCCCGGCGTCCCAGCTCCACGCCCTGTTCGGCCTCATAGGCGCCTTCGGGCTGACCGCTGCCCTGGGCGAGGTAGGCGCAGACCGCCCCGTGGCCGGAGCCGCACACGGGATCCTCTCCGATGCCTTCCCCCGGGGCGAAGCTGCGCAGGCGGTAGGCGGCGTCCTGTCCGGGAGGCAGGGTACAAAAGAGCGTCACGCCCAGGGCTCCGAGCCCTTGGCATAGGGGAGCCAGGCGGTGGGGGTCGGGGGCCAGGGCTTCCAGTGCCGCGGGTCCGTCGAGCTCTGCCAGAAGCCAGGGCACGCCCGTGGATACCACCGCGGGTGGCCGGGCCGTTAGGACGTCCGCAGCGCAACCGAGGGCTTCCGCTAGAAGTTGCCGATCGAGCGTAGGCACAACAACGCTCGGTACCCCCTGGGTCATTTCGATAAACCAACGCTCTGGACCCTTGGCCTGCACGGTGAGGGGGATAAGGCCCAGGGCGCATGACTGGGTCAGCTGGGGCCCGCTTAGGCCGCCGCGCAGAAGCATGGCATGGGCCGTGGCAAGGGTGGGATGGCCGGCAAAGGGCAGCTCGCTTCGCGGGGTAAAGATTCGCACTCGGTAGTCGGCCTCGGGGTGATCGGTGGGCAGTACGAAGACCGTTTCGGACAGATTGATTTCCTGGGCAATGCGCTGCATGTCCCGAGGTTCAAGCCCGTCGCCTCCAAAAACCACGGCGGCGGGATTACCCCGAAGGGGTTGGTCGCTAAAG
>RGAU01000141.1 GCA_009919975.1 Gammaproteobacteria bacterium | reverse complement strand
GCGTCGGCTTCGTCCCTTAAGCCCGAGCTGGTGGCAGGCCTCGACATCCTGATCATCCGGGAGCTTACGGGAGGCATTTACTTTGGTGAGCCTCGCGGCGTCGAAGGTGCTCCGGGACAGCGCCGGGGCTTCAACACCTACGTGTACTCGGAAGACGAAATCGTTCGGATCGCGCGCAAGGGCTTCGAAGCCGCCCAGGCTCGGAACGGGCGCCTCTGCTCGGTCGATAAGGCGAACGTCCTCGAGGTGACGGCGCTTTGGCGGGAGGTGGTTTCCGATTTGGCCTCCGAGTACCCCGACGTGGAGCTTTCCCACATGTACGTGGATAACGCGGGTATGCAGCTCGTTCGGGCGCCGAAGCAGTTCGACGTGCTCGTCACGGGGAATATGTTTGGAGACATCCTCTCCGATGTGGCGGCCATGCTGACTGGCTCCCTCGGCATGCTGCCCTCGGCATCGCTCAATGCGGCGAGCCAGGGGCTTTACGAGCCGGTTCACGGCTCGGCGCCGGATATTGCGGGGCAGGACCTCGCCAACCCCCTCGCCACCATTCAATCGGCGGCCATGATGTTTCGCTACTCCCTAGGGGCGCCGGCCATCGCTGAAGCGCTGGAAGGCGCCGTGAGCGACGTGCTGGACGCGGGCCTTCGTACTCGCGATATCGCGGGCCCGGAGACAGCGGAAGCTGCCCTGGTGGGGACGGTCGCCATGACACAAGCGGTCACGGAGGCCTTTGAAGCCCGGTGGGGTGCTTCGCTATGAGCGAAGGATTCTCCGTTGCGGTCGTCGGCGCCACGGGCGCCGTCGGCGAGGCCATGATCGAGATTCTCGAATCGCGCGATTTCCCCGTGGCGAAGCTGTATGCCTTGGCCAGTGCGCGGTCCGAGGGCAAAACGGTAATGTTCAAGGGACGCCCCGTGCTGGTGGAGCGTTTGGACACCTTTGACTTTTCCAAGGTATCCCTTGCGCTCTTCTCCGCCGGCGGCAGCATCAGCGCCGAATTTGCCCCGAAGGCGGCAGCGGCAGGGGCCGTGGTGGTGGATAACACCTCCCATTTCCGCCGTGACGCGGACATCCCCCTCGTGGTCCCGGAGGTGAACGGGGCCGTGCTGAAGCACCTGCCGGAACGTCGCATCATTGCCAACCCGAACTGCTCAACGATTCAGATGCTGGTGGCGCTAAAGCCCCTCCACGACCTTGCACGGATTCGCCGCATTGAGGTGGCCACCTACCAGGCGGTCTCCGGCGCGGGCAGCAGTGGCGTCGAAGAACTCGCCCGGCAAACGGCGGAGCTGCTGAACGCTCGGAGCTATGACCCCTCCGTCTTCACGAAGCAGATTGCCTTCAACGTGATTCCCCACATCGATAGCTTTCAGGATAACGGCTTTACCCGGGAAGAGATGAAGATGGTCTGGGAAACCCGCAAGATTCTTGATGACGAAAGCATCCTAGTGAATCCCACCTGCGTGCGCGTCCCGGTGTTTTTCGGCCACTCCGAGGCGGTCAGCATTGAAACGGAGACGCCGCTCACCGTGGAGGCGGCCCGGGCTGCCCTCAGGGGCGCGCCGGGGGTCAAGCTGATGGATGGGCAGAAGGATGGGGCCTATCCCACGCCGGTGCCCAATGCGGCGGGGGAAGATGCGGTGTTCGTAGGACGCCTCCGCGAGTCCCTGACCGTGCCCGGGGGCTTAAATCTCTGGGTGGTGAGCGACAATGTGCGTAAGGGGGCAGCCCTGAACAGCGTTCAGATCGCTGAAGTACTGCAAGATCTTCTACCTGCACGCTAGGGCGGCGGAGAGGAGAAGGCCTTGCCGCAGTATTAGGAGAGGCTAGGGGCCGTGGTGAGGCGTGCTAAAGGGCTTGTGCTGCTGCTAGGGCTGTTCGGAGGGATCCCGGCGGATGCCTCCGAGCGCCTGGCCGTAGCCGTCCTCTCCGGGCTCGGGGAGCCCCTGCTCGCCACCCTTGCGCTACCCTCCGACGCCCCCACCGGGCCCCTGAGCCTTGAGCTTCAGGGCGCTCCCTTCTCCGTCGCTGTCCAAAGCGATCCGACCATGCCTCACCGCGTTTTCCTGCGCGGCGAACGCGCGCTGCACGCGCCGATCGTCCAGGGCGTGTTGCGGGTAGGGCAGGGGAGAGAGGCTCAAGGGTATCCCTTCACGCTCTTCCTCGATCAGCGTACTGCGCCGGCGGCCCTAACGGTCCCCGCGGGGGCCACGCTATGGCGCTTAGCCAATCAATGGCCGGGCCCCCCGGGGAGCACGCAAGCCCAACGCGTGGCGGCGCTGTTTCATCGCAATCCCCAGGCCTTCGCCGCCGGGGACCCGAACCGTCTTCTCGCCGGGGCCGAGCTTCTGCTCCCCTCCGCCGAGGCGGTGCTCGAGGGGCCGCGGCTTGCATCCAAGCCTCGCCTTGAGGTCCGACCCCCTGCGCCGCCGGCAGCGCCTCCGGCGCCCGACCCCCTCCAAGCCGAGCTTGAAGAAGAGCGGGCTGCTCTGGCCGCTGCCCTTGCCCGGGCGGAAGCCGATCGCCAGGCCTGGGAAGCCGAGCGCGCGGCCCAGGCCGTTCAATTGGCGGCCTTAACCGCCCAGCTAGAGCGTCAGCAGCAAGCCCTAGAGGCCATGCAGCAGGCGTCGGTGGCCCCGCAACCCCTCGGCTCTCCTTGGGACGGGCGCCTTGGTCTTCTTGTGGGCGCGGCCCTGGCGGGCCTCGCGGGGCTCGCCGGCCTAGGGGGCCTTCTGCTGCGCCGCCGCGACCCCCCCGCGGAGCATGGGGAGCCCTCCACCGTCGTAGCTGCGGTTCCCGAAGCGGTCCCCGAAGCCGTTCCCGACGCCGTTCCCGAAGCCGTTCCCGGGCTTCGAGCTTACGAACCGAGCCCTCTCGTCCAGCGCTTCGGGGCTCAATCCCTTTTAAGCCAGCGAGATTGGAGTGCCGTACTCGATCAGGTGGAGATGGCTCTCGCTTACGGACGGCTCACCGAAGCGGAGGCCACGCTCGGTGCAGCTTTGGAGGAGGACCCCCATTCCGTGGCGCTGCGCCTTCAGAGCCTTGCCCTGGCCGTAGAGCAGGGGGACAGGCCCCGCTTTGAGCGGGAGGCCGCGAGCCTGGCTCGGGGCGCAGACGCCGCCCTTGCGACAAAGCTTGGAGAGTTGGCGGAGCGATTACCGCCGCCCGCCCTTGGGCCTGAGGCGCCCACCTTGGATGCGAGCTTCGTGCTGGAAACCCCTAACAGCGAGGGAGGGGTGCTGGCCTCTGAGGAGGCGTGGAAGGTGGAGCTTGCTGGGGAGGAGGTCCCGGTGCCGCCGCCGCTCGGTGCGGGCCTCGCCTTGGCGCCGGAGGGCGAGGGCCTAGATAGCCCGATGCCGCCTGCAGAGGATCCGCGTCGTGGGTGAAACGCGCCCCCTTGCGCAGCGCTGGGCGCTGGCAGTGGAATACGACGGTAGCGGGTTTGCCGGCTTCCAACGCCAACCCACCCCTGGCCCGGCCACGGTGCAGGGGGCTCTGGAGGCGGCGCTCAGCCAAGTGGGCGCCGCGCCTATCCAATGCGCCGTCGCCGGACGCACGGACGCCGGGGTCCATGCCACGGGGCAGGTGATTCACTTCGATGCCCCCCAGCCCCGTCCGGCTTCGGCTTGGGTGCGGGGCGGAAACAGCTTGGCGGGGGCCGGTATTACCGTTCACTGGGCTCACCCGGTCCCTGACCATTTTCATGCCCGTTTCTCCGCGCAGTGGCGACGCTACCGTTACTGGTTGAGCGATGCCCAGCCGGCTCGGGCACTGCTTCGGGACCGGGTCACCTTTGTTCCCGGGCCCTTGGATGCCGACGCCATGCACGAGGCCGCTCAGGTTCTGCTTGGGGAGCGGGACTTTTCCAGTTTCCGTGCCTCGGGATGCCAGGCTCGCCATGGGCGCCGCTTCATGCGGCGCCTTCGCGTTCAGCGGGCCGGGGCTCTGGTGTCCGTGGAGGTGGAGGCTAACGCCTTTGTGCTGCACATGGTTCGAAATATCGTTGGCGCCCTGATCGAGGTGGGGCGGGGCCGGGGGGACGGTGCCTGGCTCGATGCGCTTCGGGCTGCGGAAGACCGGCGCCTCGCGCCCCCCACCGCGCCGCCTCAGGGGCTTTATCTTGAGGCCGTGGGCTATGACGAGACCTTTGGCTTACCGCCCTTTCCCGCCAGCCTGCCTTTTTGGGCGGAGGCGTTCTGCTAGACTGGGCGGCTCACGAGCGACGCTAGGGGACGGGCCCATGGTCCGGGTGAAAATCTGTGGCTTAACGCAGTCCGCGGATGTTGCCGCCGCCTGTGCGGCGGGGGCTGACGCCGTGGGCTTTGTGTTCTACGCGCCGAGTCCCCGCGCCGTGTCCCCAGGGCAGGTGAAGGCGCTTTTGGAGGCCGTGGCGCCCCTTACGCTGAGCGTGGGCCTTTTCGTGGATCCTTCGGAAGCGGCCGTCGAGGAAACCTTGCGGGAGGCGCCGGTGCAGCTTCTGCAGTTTCACGGCGATGAACCGGAGGCGTTCTGTCGGCGCTGGGACCGACCCTATATCAAGGCCCTGCGCATGGCGCCGGAGCTGGATGTGGAGGCGGCGATGGCGGCCTATCCCTCCGCCGCGGGGTTTTTGCTCGACGCCTATGAGGCGGGGGTCCCCGGGGGTACGGGCACGGCATTTTCCTGGGATCGGGTGCCTGCGAAGGCCCCCGCGCCCATCATTTTGGCGGGCGGTTTGACGCCAGACAACGTAAGCTGCGCCATCGCGACGGCACGGCCCTATGGGGTCGACGTCAGTGGTGGTGTGGAGCGGGCGAAGGGCATCAAAGATGAGGGCAAGGTACGAGCCTTTATTCGTGCCGCGAAGACCGATAGGAGCACTCATGACGCAAGCTAAGGGGTCCCCCGCTTCCCCCGGCCCGGCCGGCTGGGGCCAATACAACCTTCCCGACGCGCAGGGCCATTTCGGCCAATTCGGGGGCCGCTTCGTGGCGGAAACGCTCATGCATGCCCTCGATGAGCTCGAAGCGGTTTACCGCGAGCGCATGGGTGACGAAGCCTTCCAGGCCCAGTTCAAGGAAGAGCTCAGAAGCTACGTGGGTCGTCCCACGCCGCTTTATCACGCGGAGCGTCTCTCCACAGAACTGGGCGGCGCCCAGGTCTACATGAAGCGGGAGGACCTCAACCACACGGGCGCCCACAAGGTGAATAGCGCCCTAGGGCAGGCCCTCCTGGCCAAGCACATGGGTAAGCGACGCATCATTGCGGAAACGGGCGCCGGGCAGCATGGCGTCGCCTCGGCAACGGTCGCTGCGCGCCTGGGTCTTGAGTGCGTGGTGTATATGGGCGAGGAAGACGTGCGGCGCCAGTCTCCCAACGTCTACCGCATGAAGCTCCTTGGGGCGACCGTGGTGCCCGTCACCTCGGGGTCGAAAACCCTTAAGGACGCCATGAACGAGGCCATGCGAGATTGGGTGACGAACGTCGACCACACCCACTACATCATTGGCACCGTCGCCGGCCCCCATCCCTATCCCATGATTGTCCGAGATTTTCAGTCCGTAATCGGCGAGGAAACCCGAGCCCAGTGCCTCGACACCCTCGGACGCCTTCCCGATACGCTGGTGGCGTGCGTAGGCGGGGGCTCCAATGCCCTCGGGCTTTTCTATCCCTTTATCCGCGATGAGAGCGTACGCCTCGTTGGGGTAGAGGCCGGGGGCTACGGCATTGCTTCGGGTCAGCATGCTGCACCCCTCTCCGCGGGGGTGCCGGGGGTGCTCCATGGCAATCGGACCTACCTCATGGAGGATGAGGATGGGCAAATCATCGCAACCCATTCCGTTTCCGCCGGGCTCGACTACCCTGGCGTGGGCCCGGAGCACGCCTTCCTAAAGGATGCGCAGCGCGCGGAATATGTCGCCGTAACTGACGATGACGCCCTGGCCGCTTTCCACCATGTGACCCGCAAGGAGGGCATCATTCCGGCCCTCGAGACGAGCCATGCCCTCGCCTGGATTCTCGAGCATGCGCCGAAGCTGCCGAAGGATCACGTGATCGTGGTGAACCTTTCCGGGCGGGGGGACAAGGACATCTTCACCATCGCCGAGCGCGAAGGCATCTCCCTATGAGCGGGGCCGATGTCATCGAGCTGGGCGTGCCCTTTTCCGACCCGGAAGCGGAAGGCCCGGATATTCAAGCGGGCTGCGAGCGCGCGCTACGCCATGCGGTTAAGCTTCGCGACGTGCTCGCCATGGCCAAGGCCTTTCGGCAGGAAAACAGCGAAACCGCCCTGGTGCTCATGGGGTACCTCAATTCCGTGGAGCGCATGGGCTATGAAACCTTCGCCGAAGCCGCGGCAGAGGCGGGCATCGATGGCCTGATCCTGGTGAACCTACCCCCGGAGGAGGCCGAGGCGTTGCAGGGGTACCTTGCGCCGCGGGACATTGACCTCATTTTCTTACTGGCTCCGACCACCACGGAGGCCCGGGCACGGGCCATCCTTAATCGCGCCTCGGGTTTTGTTTATTACGTCTCCCTGAAGGGGACCACGGGCGCCGGGCACATTGATCCCGAGGACGTTGCGGCGCGCCTTGCGCCCCTTCGCACCATGACGGACCTTCCCATTGCCATTGGCTTTGGA
>RGAU01000015.1 GCA_009919975.1 Gammaproteobacteria bacterium | reverse complement strand
GCCAGAAGCCACCAGCCCCCCTCGTTCAGGGGCGGAATGGACAGGCCGTGCTCCGCTGCCGGCGGCTCGAGAGCCAACCAGAACAGCTGCCGGACGAACTCAATGGGGTTCCAATTAACGGAGGCCCACATGTTGAAGCCAATGATCTCAAAGGCCGTCAGCCCGAAGGCCAGAGACAGCAGGCCGAAGGTCCCGAGATAAAAGGGCCCCACCTGCGCATCTCCGATTTTCCCAAGCCAATAGCTGAAGAAAGGCGTGCCCTGACGCTCCCAAATACCCTTGGGGAGCTCAATGCCCTCTTCCGCTGGCCCAGTCACTTGCACGCGCGTGAAGATGTTTTGATATTCGTTCACAGCCATCGACTGATCCCTCCCTTCACGACCAAAGCGGCAAGTTCAACCACCAGGACCACCACTCCGGCCATCCGCGAGTCCAGAAGGGCCCGCTGATGACGATGCAGACGGCACTCCAGAATCCTGCTGCCAAAGCCAGAATCAGGCCCACCCGGTGGATGCCGAGGGTGCCGATGGAGTAACCGATGGTGTCCCGGTAGTACGCGTTTTCATGTTCGGGCGTTTTAACCGCCTCTCCCTTTTTCGGGTTCGTGGCCGACAGCACCAGAGCTCCGTGCAACGCGAGCGCCATGGTGGTGGTGAAGAACAGCGTCACCGCCAGCATATGCGCCGGGTTGTAGTGGAAGTGCAGGTACTGATAGCCCACGTTGGACACCCAATCGAGGTGAGAAAGGATGCCGTAGGGAAAGCCATGACCCCATGCGCCCATGAGTAAGGGACGAATGACAACGAGGGTCACGTAGGCGAAGACGGCAACGCCGAACGCAAAAGGAATATGGAAGCCAATACCTAGCTTCCTACAGATCTCCACTTCCCTTAGCAGCCAAGAACCAAAGGCGCCTACGGCGCAAATGGTAATGATCTGCCAAAGGCCGCCATCACTAAGCGGTGCAAGCGCAAGACCGTACTTGAGATCCGGGGGCGCAATGTTGATCTGCCAGAGGTTCCAGGTATCACCCTGGGAGGCTCCGAAGATAATCAGTGCGGTCCCGAGACCTGCAAAGAATAGGGTGGTTATGCCGAAAAAGCCGACATAAAACGGGCCCACCCAAAAATCGAATAAATCTCCTCCGAGCAAAGTCCCGCCACGAACGCGATACTTTCTCTCGAAGCTTAGCAGTGCCATCTCAAGGTCCCCCTTGCATCAGGCTTGCACAGCGGACCGGCCCCAGCACTTCGGGCCGGGCCGCAGCCTTCGTGCTCAGCTCAAACGAGGCCCGAAGCGGGGCCGGTCGGAGCCTCAAGGCTCATCGGTACCACAGAAGCCGTAGGCGGACCCTCAATCCAATTGAAATAATCGGAGCTGAGGAGAATGAAGTGGATCGTAAACGCAAGAATTGCGAGAAACGCCACGAGAGCAACGCCGGCGCGGGCCGGGTTATACATCATCCAAATCTTATGCATGGTTATGCTCCTTGCCCTGGCTTAGGACACAAAGGGTGCGATGGAAGCCAGCACGGAGTTCGCGCCGTCGATTTGGGAAAGGCTGTGGATCCAAGGACGCCACATCCAAGCGGAAAAGTGAGCTGCTGCAGCACCGGCTGCCCAGATCATGGTCCACAGGACAAACTGCCCGTGGTATTCCGCCGCTTCACGCTCGGTAAGCCCCGAGGGGCCGCGCTTATCAGACATAACTACCTCCAATGTCGCGAGTTTGAATACCGGCCAGGTTGCCCTGACCCACCGCGCTCGCTTTACACGGTGTTTCGCAGGTTTCCCTGCGACCTATCGCCCCGCTGACGCGGGGCGAATTCCAATTTTTTATCGCCCTAAACGGGGGCTTCATCGGTACGTCGCTGCTTGGCCTCCGTCGGGGGCGCAGCGGACCCATTCCCTTGGGGCACGCCAGGGAGCGCTAGGGCCGCCAGCGTGACCTCGGAAAGGCCAGCACTTCGGGCGGCTTGCTCCGCCGCATCGCGGAGGCGCTTCGCCTCAGAGATTCGAATCAATACGGGCTGCCGGGCCAAATAGGCCTCGAGGGCCTGTTGGGCCTCGAGGGCCCAGGGGACGGGGCTTTCCTGCACGGCCGCGGGCGTCGGGGATACCGCATCCAGAGACGAAGCCAGGGGCAGCACATGGAAGAGCGCATCAAAGAGCCCGTTGCAGATCTCCTGAACGAGATAGGTCGCACCGCCGTAGCCCATAAAGGGCGTCCCCGTATGGCGCCGAATCACCGCGCCGGGGAAGGACGCAGGAATGTAGTGGCTCCGCCCCCCTGCTTCGGCGGCGTACATGCGCTCATTGATGCTGCCGAAGAGCATCATGGGGGGCGCCTTGTGGATCGCATCGCGAACCGCAGCGTTATCGGGCTTCTGCCCTGCACTGCGCACAAAGCTGAAGGCGCAAGGCATACCGAGCTCGTCTTCTAGGAAGCGCTTTAAGCCCTTGGCGTAGCTCTCGCCAGCAACAACCCCAAAGCTGGCCGTGGAGAAGAAATCCTGCGTGACAGAGCGCCAAAGATCCCAGATGGGCTTTAAGGTGCTGTGCTTTTCCCGCTCGATGAAGGGCTCAGGATCGAGATCTAGGGTTTCGCCGAGGGCCCGGAGGAATCGGGTGGTGCTTTCCAGACCCACGGGCGCGTGGAAATAGGGGCGCTCCAGCGCCTCGGATAGGCTTCGCCCGTACTCCCGATAGAGGCAGATGTTGGCCTCCGCGAGGGGCAGCTTTTTCAGATCCGCCAGAGAGGCACCTAGGGGGAAGCAAAGGTTGACCTCGGCACCGATGCCCTCCACCAAGCGGCACAGCTCTGCCGTATCGGAGGGGGAATTAAAGATCCCGTAGGCAGGACCGAGGATGTTGACCTTCGGCTTCGCCCCAGCCTTCCGCTTAGGCGCCGCAACCTTCTTCGGGCCAAAGGTTTTCCAGAGCCACAGCAAGGCGCGATCGGCGCTTTGCCACTGGTCTTCGTCGATCGTGCGCGGCAAGAACCGCTGAATGCCTGTGCCCTCGGGAGTCACGCCCCCGCCGATCATTTCGGCGATGGAGCCGGTCACCACCACGCTTGGCAGGTCGCTTTGCAACACCTCATGGGCCCGCTTCATGGCCCCTTCCGTGCCCACGGAGCCCAGCTCCGTTTCCGAAAGCCCCGTCACCACGATGGGCAGCTCATGAGGCGGCAACGCATCGGTGTAGTGAAGCACCGAGGTCACGGGGAGGTTTTCGCAACCCACGGGGCCGTCGATAATAACCTGAAGACCTTTCACCGCGGTGAACATATACACCGCGCCCCAATAGCCGCCGGCGCGATCGTGGTCGAGGACCAACATCTAAGCGCCCTCCCCAAGCGCCGAGGCCTGTTCCGGCCGCCAGATGCCCGCGGTGGCGCCCTGCCCTACCCCATCAAAGAAGGCACGCATGCTGTGGAAGCGGTCCTGGTTCCCCATCGCGGCGTTCACCACCTGCGCCAGGGAGCCCGCCCCCGCAGCCCCCATGAGGGGCCGAGCGGAAATGAGGTTTGTGAAATAAAGGGCAGGAACGGCGAGCTCCTTCGCTTTCTGCACCACGGGGGTGGTGCCGATGGCCAGCGCCGGATCAAAAGCCGCAATCGCCGCGAGGTCTTGCTCTAGGGAGGCGCGGAACTGCACCTCCACACCCCGGGCTTGGAGCCAGCGGCAGTCCGCTTCGGAGAACGGTGTTTTCGGCGCCGCGGTGCCGACGTAGCGCACGTCTGCTCCGCTTTCGATCAACAGCCGCGCCACGAGGAGCTCCGAACCTTCGTAGCCGGACAGGGTAATACGCCCCTGCACCGGCGCCCCCTTCAGGGCCTCCCGAATACCGGGCAAGGCCTTAGCCTTGGCCGCTTCAATCTTCGCAGAGGACACCCCTGCCGCTTCACCGATGGCTTCGAGCCAGCTGGCCGTTCCTTCAACGCCTACCGGCGCCGAACCCACCACGCGGCGCCCGGCGCGCTGAAACTCCCGAACCGAAGCGGTGTAGAAGGGATGGATGGCCGCCACCACGGGGCTTGCCAGGGCCGCGTAAAGCTCACGCCATTCCCGGGTGGGCACCACGGGCCCGGGGGCCAGACCAAGGGGATCGAGGAGCATGGCGAGGTTCACGGGATCAGCGGGGAACATTTCGCCGAGGAACGTCACCGTGGGTGCCTGAGTACTCGGGCCCCGGGGCGCGGCCACGGGCCCCTGCTCCGCCTCGGCGCGAGCGTAGGCCAGCATGGCTCCGGCGAGCACGTCCTTGGCTTCCGCGTGGGTCGGCACGCCAAAGCCCGGAACATCAATACCAATAATGCGGACCCCGTTGATCGCCTTAGGTAGGAGTCGCAGCGGGACCCCGGAGGCCGTGGGGACACAGAGGTTGGTGACCACAATGGCATCGTAGAGCGCTGGGTCAGCCGTGCGCTCTACCGCTTCCTTGATGTCCTCAAAGAGCTTACCCGTGACCAGCGTTTCCGAGTTGAAGGGCACATAGCCGACGGAACGCCGCGCACCATAGAAATGGGAGGTGAAGGTCAGGCCGTAAACGCAGCAGGCCGAGCCGGAAAGAATGGTCGCCGTGCGCCGCATGCGAAGCCCGACGCGAAGGGAACCGAAGGCCGGGCACATACTTTGGGGCTGGTCATGGGGCCCCTTGGGATAGTCCCTAGCAAACTGGGCCATGGTTTCCGGGTGGGCGCCGGCGCCGCTACGCAGCGCCTCGGTTCCGCAAGCGCCGCCGTCTACCTCGGTGACGGGGATCTGCTGCACGGTGTTCTCCGGCTCAGAGGGTGTCATACACCACCTCCAGGGAGCGCTGCGCGATGCCCTGGGGACCGCAGAGATCCTCGAGGGTCGCGGGCTCGAGCACGACGTTTCGGCCGACGTTCTCTGCCTTAAAGAGATCGAGTAGGCCGTCCTGGTCTAGGGGCTTGGGCAGGCGCGGGGGCGCCGTGGCAACCTGGTCCCCGAGGGCTGCGAAGAGACTCCCCCAGGGACTTTCCTGGGTGCCGATGATTTGGTAGTTCGCACTCTTGCGCCGGATGTCTTCGTCCGCGGGGATGGACGCCAGCACGGGAATATCCACCGCCTCTGCAAAGCGTGCTGCCTCCCCCGTGCCGTCATCTTTATTGATGACCAAACCGGCAACCCCAACATTCCCTCCGAGCTTGCGGAAGTACTGAACTGCACTACAGACGTTGTTGGCGACGTAGAGGGATTGAAGATCGTTCGTTCGACCCCACCACAATGACCTTCTGACACATATCCCGGGCGATGGGGAGACCGAAGCCTCCGCACACCACATCGCCGAGAAAATCGAGAAGGACGTAATCAAAGCCCCACTCGTGGAAGCCGAGCTTTTCGAGGAGCTCAAAGCCATGAATGATGCCCCGACCGCCGCAGCCCCGGCCCACCTCCGGCCCCCCAAGCTCCATGGCATAGACGCCGCCGCGCTTGAAGCAAACGTCGCTAATGGAGACCTCTTCCCCCGCCTCCTTTTTGCGAGCGGAGGTTTCGATGATGGTGGGACAGGCGCGGCCTCCGAAGAGCAAGGAGGTGGTGTCGCTTTTCGGATCGCAGCCGATCAGCAGCACCTTTTTACCCTGTTCCGCCATCATGTAAGAGAGATTCGCCAAGGTGAAACTTTTGCCGATACCCCCCTTGCCGTAGATCGCGATGACCTCGGCGCTGGAGCTTGGCCCCTCCTCCACGGAGGACAGGGGAATATGAGAATGCACTTCCGGGCGCACGGGTGTGGTCATGAGGCACTCCAGTTCAGAATCATTTTCAGGCAGCTGCGATCTTTGAAGGCGCGCTCGTAGGCTTCCGACGCGTCTTCGGGGTCAGCGCGGTGGGTAATCAAGCCGTCCAGGCAAAGGCGCGATTCGTCGAGCAGACGAAGCACAACGCGGAGGTCCTCCGGTTTCCATTCCGCCCGCACGCGGAGGCGAAGCTCGCGGAGGAAGGCCGGGGGGAAGGTGAAGCTCAGAGGTTCGGCGTAGAAGCCCCCCAGGACCAGCTCCCCCTGAGGCGCCAAGCGACTAATTAAGGTATCGAGGAGCGCCGGCGAGCCGCTGACGTCGAGGATGCGAGCGTAATCCCTGCGCGGGTCAGCTTCAGGGCTCAACACCGCATAGCCATCGGCACCGCTGAGCCGCTGCGGGTCCGTCTCCCAAACCTTCGGCGCAGCGCCCCCTAGGGCGATGGTCAGACGGGCAATAAGGCGCCCTAGGACGCCATGGCCAATGATGAGCTCGGGGAAGGCGAAGGCCTCCCGCCCGGCGCTCTCTGCCGGTCGCAGGCAGTGCACGGCGGTTGCCGCCAAAGCCAGGAGCACGCCCTTTTCCTTCAAGGTGGAATCGAGGGGAATGGCCCGGTCGGCGGGAACCACAAGACGCGAAGCCGCACCCCCAAAGAGGCCCCGGGCCCCTTCAAAACAGTTCGCCCCCGGTACAAACACCCAGTCTCCCGGCCGGAGCCCCGTCCCTCGGGGGGCCTCGCTAACACGGCCTACGGACTCGTAGCCGGGCACCAAGGGATAGGACAGCCCGGGAAAGGGCGGCATGGAGCCGTCAAAAAGAAGCTTTTCCGTACCGGTGCTGATCCCGCTGTAGGCGATATCCACCACCACATCGGCGCTACCCGGCGCCTGGAGAGCCAGATCTTGGAGGCCGAGCTTCAACGGCTCGGAGAGCACAATGGCCTTAGCCTGCAGCGCTGCACCCATGGTGGGCTCCTGGCGCGGTGGCGCCTACTGACGTCATTTTTTTATGACATCTTTTAACGTCACTCTGAATTTACGCTGATTGGTGGCAAAAGCAACACCCCTAGGCGGGCCGTTCAGCCAATAGGACGCTGGTTTGCAAAGGAACGGCCGTGGGCAGGCGCCGCACCCGGCGGAAACCAGCGGCCTCTAGAAGGGTCCGCACCTCCCCCTCGGACCGAGGCCGGCCCCGACCCATGGCCCTCAGGTAAAGAGAGAAGTAAACATCGGAGAATCGCTGAGCCCCGGCGGTGTGCCGGAGGGGCTCGGCCACCAGCAGCTTCGCCCCGGGCGCTAAGGCCTTGGCCACCCGAGCCAAAAGGCGTTCGGCGCGCTCATCGTCCTGGTCGTGGAGTACGCGCACTAAAGTGATGAGATCGGCGTCGGCAGGAAGAGGCGTCTTCAAGAAATCCACAGGATGAACGGCGAAGCGCTGGGCGTCGGGGCGAGCCCGAAAGCGCGCCTCAGCCAGGCGCGCCACCGCGGGAAGATCACACAGCACCAGCCGGGGGCCCGGTACCGCATCGGCCAGGGCCGCCAGAAAGGCCCCATTGCCGCCTCCCACATCCATCACCCGACGATGCGAAGAAAAATCGTAGGCCGACAGCACTTCGCTGGCGATCATGCCCTGAGAGCTCGCCATAAGCGCCGAGTAAGCCTCCGCTGCCGGCGCCTCGGGCGCCCCTTCTCCGTCCCCGGCATAGGGCCAGAACGCGGCAAGGGCAGGACCAGGCCGGCCTTGGAGGCGGGCCACGGGATCGCGGAGGTCGTCGTAAAGGAGGGTATTGTGTTCGATCATCTCTCGCACCCCGGGCAGGCCCACAATGGCCAGGGCAAGGGGGGTGGGGCCGTAGCGACCGGTCCAGCGACGGCGCAGCAGGCCCAGGGCCGTGGCCGCATCAAGCAAAAGTTGGCAGCCCTCCTCCGTGAGCCCCAAGCCCGGCGCCAGGGACCGGGCCGTTTGCGCCTCGGCGAGGAGACGTTCGAAGACCCGAAGGCGAACGCAGGCCAGCACCGTTTGGGTTGCGGTGAAGCCGGAAACAAGATCAAAGAGGGCCCGGGCCTGGCGCCGGGCGAAGAACCCTCCAAGGGGTAAGCGGGCAACCCGGCTCAAGCTTTCCGGTCGGGCGGCGCGCTGAAGGAGCCCATTGAGCCAGCGATCCCAGCGCTTGCCGAGGGACATGGCCCCGCGGCGGGGCTGAAGGGTTCCCGTGGACACGGCGTCCTAAGCCGCCGCGCGGACTTTGCAGCCGGCGAGAATGGCCTTGGCCTGCGCTTCTATCGTCGCCAAAAGCGCTGGACGCCCGGGACAAGGCGGTATGGAAGCAAGCGCCTCAGCCACGAGGTCCCGAAGGCGCTGGGCGGCGCCCTCTACCCCAAGCTGTAGCACGGCGCTCGGCCGCCCTAGGGCCTGGTCGACCCCCACGGGCTTGCCCAGCTCGTCGCTGTCTCCGAGGGCATCGCGAAGATCATCGGCGACCTGGTACGCCTCTCCCAAACGTGCACCCAGACGACCCCAGGCCTGGGCTTCCCCGCCCCCGGCCAGAGCCCCGCCGGCGGTAGCGGCGGAAAAGAGCGCGCCGGTTTTCGCCTCGTGGTAGGCCCGAAGGTCAATTTCACTTTCTTCTTCCCAGCTTTGCCCCGCCACGATGCCTGCCGGGGCCCCCACGGCACAGGCCAACTGATTGTGCAGCGCCGGTAGCACGCCCCCCCCGTCCCGCCCTTCAAGGGAAAGCCACTGGAGGGCCAGCACGATGAGTCCGTCGCCGGTGAGCAGCGCTAGGGGCTCGCCGAATTCCCGATGGAGCGCGGGGCGCCCGCGGCGCGTCTTCGCGTTATCAAAGCAGGGAAGGTCGTCGTGGATGAGGCTAGCGCAGTGCATGAGCTCAAGGGCCGCCGCGTAGGCCAAGGCCGCACCGGGCGCCTGATTGCCGCAGGCCTGAGCCACGGCCAGGGTCAGCCGTGGGCGAATCCAGGACCCTCCGGGAAGAATGGCGTAGCGATAGGCCGCCGCTAGCCGGGGTGGACAGGGTGCCTGCGTCGCAAAGTCGAGAATGCGCCGAAGTTCGTGCTCAATCAGCTGCTCTGCTTCCATGGCTACGCCCCCGAGCGTCACCCTAGTTAGACATATAGAGTGTCATGTATCCTAGACATAAGGTCAACGGGGCTGCAGGCGGGGCGGGGGCACCATGGGATCAGAGAACATTGCCATTGTGGGGGCAGGCATCGGCGCCCTCAGCGCGGCCGCTCTCCTTGCCCGACGGGGCCACTCGGTGGACGTTTTCGAGCAGGCCGGGGCCGCCGGCGGCAAGCTTCGCCAAACCTTCGCCGGAGGCCCGGGGGTGGACGCGGGCCCCACGGTGTTCACCCTGAAGCCCATCTTCGAGGCGCTCTTTGACGCTGCCGGGGGAGACTTCGAGGGGACCCTTCGCCCCGAGCCCGCAGCCGTCATCGCCCGCCATTTCTGGAACGACGGAGCGGGGCTCGACCTCTTCGCTGACCCCGGGGCCTCGGAAGCCGCCATCGGTGATCGTTTCGGACGCGCCAACGCCGAAGGCTTTCGCGACTTCCAAGCCGCCGCTAAGCGCTGCTACGACGTGCTCCAGCACAGCTATATCGAGGGCAGTCGCCCGAGTCCTTTCGATCTCGTGCGCCGCATCGGGCCGCTCCGCCTTGGGGATCTCCTAGCCACTCGCCCCTTTACCAGCCTTTGGAAGGCCCTGGGGCAATTCTTCCCTGCCCCCGAGCTACGCCAGCTTTTCGGGCGCTACGCTACCTACGTAGGCGCCTCGCCCTTTTCGGCGCCGGCCACCCTCATGCTTATCGCTCACGTAGAGCAACTGGGGGTGTGGACCCTCCCCGGCGGCATGATTAGCCTCGCGAAGGAGCTTCAACGCCTCGCAGAAAGGCACGGGGCGCGCTTTCACTTTAACGCGGACGTTGAAGAGATCGGCGTGAAGGACGGCGCCGTGAGCCATCTGATTGTTCGCCAGGGAGGGGAACGGCAGCGCCTGAGCACCCGCAGGGTGCTTTTTGGGGGAGACAGCGCGGCCCTCGCCCAGGCTGGCCTAGGTGCGAGCGTTCGCCGCGCAACGGCCCCCACGGCAGCGGCCCATCGGTCCCTAAGCGCGCTCGTCTGGACGGGCCTGATCCCCCGCAGCACCTTTCCCCTGAGTCACCACACGGTGTTCTTTGGCCAGGACTATCGCGCCGAGTTTGCTGCGATCTTTAAGCGGCGAACCCTCCCCGAGGATCCGACCGTATATCTCTGCGCGCAGGACCGCACCGCAGAAGACTCCCCCGCCGCGGCAAACCCGGGCGACGCCTTCGAACGCGTGCTGTGCCTCACCAACGCCCCGGCCCTTGGGGATGGAGGTCCCCTTCCCCCCGCCCTCCTGGCGGCCGGAGAGGCTCGCCTCCGTCGAACGCTGGCGCGCTGCGGCATGCGCGACTTCGACTTCGACCCCAGCGCCATGACCCTCACCACCCCCCGAGAGTTTCACGAACGCTTCCCCCACACCGGCGGCGCTCTTTACGGACGCGCCTCCCACGGCTGGATGGCATCCTTCCGCCGTCCCGGCAGTCGCACCGCCGTGCCGGGCCTGTACCTTTGCGGGGGCAGCGCCCATCCCGGGGCTGGCGTTCCCATGGCAACCCTATCCGGCGTCCAAGCCGCGGAGGCCCTATGTCAGGACCTGACTTCAGCGTAGCCGTTCCCCCCTCCGGCTACCGCTGGTGGTATCTCGATGGCTTAAGCGCCGACGGGCAGCGCGGGCTGACGGTCATCGCTTTTGTTGGTAGCGTCTTCTCTCCCTATTACGCCAGCGCCCGGCGGCGCCAGGGGGAAGTGGCACCGGAACGCTTCTGCGCGATCAACGTCGCGCTCTACGGGCCCGACCGCACCGCCTGGGCCATGACCGAACGCAGCGACCGCACCCTCACCCGCAGCGCCCAGCACTTCACCCTGGGGCCTAGCGCCCTGCACTGGGATGGCACCACGCTTACCGTCGCCGTAGAGGAAGTCACCGTGCCCTGGCCCCGGCGCCTGCGGGGGGAAATCCGCTTTACCCCAAGCCTCTTCCCGGGCTACAGCGAGCCTCTAACGAGGGACCAGGCTCACCTCTGGACCCCCATCGCTCCCCGGGGTCACCTTGAGGTGGCCTTCGCCAACCCCGCGCTCCGGTGGGAGGGCCACGGCTATCTAGACAGCAACAGCGGCGCCACCCCCCTAGAAAGCGCCTTTCGTCAATGGACCTGGGCCCGGGGAAACGCGGGAGACCGCACCTTTCTGTGCTACGACGCGGAGCGCCGAAATGGCGAAGAACATCGGTTCATGCTGGAGTTTGACGGAGCCGGGAGGCTGCACCGCCATCCTTGCCCGCCCCGCCACGGCCTGAAAGCCGGGCTCTGGGGCGTGCCCCTTACCGTACATGGGGACGAAGGCTACCCACCTCGTCTTCGTCGACGCTACGAGGACACCCCGTTTTATAACCGCAGCGAAGTCGAAACGACCCTTCAGGGGGAACGGCTGGTGATGGTAAACGAAGGGCTTGACCTGGACCGCTTCAAAAGCCGCTGGGTACAGACCCTCCTACCCTTTCGCATGCCCCGCCGGGCTTAGGACGCGGGCGCCCTGCCCAGGCGCCGCTGGCGCCCGATACTGCACCACCGCATCGACGAGAAACTGTGCTTCCCCCACCGTGGGCTCCGCGGATAGGGGATCGCGCCGAAGGGCCGCAAGGGCTGCGCGAAAAACCAGAAGACCCTTGCGCCAGTTCGGGACAATGGCCCGGGCCGAGACGGAATCGTGGCCCCGGCGCCGAACTTCTTCCCCAATCTCTGCGTAGATGAGGCGCGCCGCATGCATACCAGGGCGACATCCCCTGGGCAGGCATGCGATACCGCCGCGGGAGCGCTCATAAAAGGCATCGGCCCGGGACAGGAGACGGCGAAGGATGCGCTCGAGCTCGGGAGAAAACTGCGGCCGGGCGAGCCATCGGTCCGGGTCCAGGCCCTCGTCCTGAAACCATTGGCGAGGCAGGTAAAGGCGCCCCATGCGCGCGTCTTCCCCCACATCCCTAGCGACGTTGGAGAGCTGCATGGCCACCCCCAGGTCGCAGGCCCGGGCTAGGGTCTGGGGGTCTCGCCCCCCCATGACCAAGCTCATCATGGCCCCAACGGTGGCCGCCACGCGGGCGCAATAGGCATAAAGCGCCGCCTCGTCCTCGTAATGTCGTTCACTCATATCCCAGCGCATGCCCTCAAGCAGCGCCTCAGGGATGGCCCGGGGAATGGCGAAGCGCTCCACCACCTGGCTAAAGGCCCGATCCTCCGGCCGATCCTCAGGGCGGCCGGCATAAACCCTCTGCAAACGAAGCTCGAGCTGCTCCACCGCATCCTCAGCGCGCCCCTCTTCGTCCACTGCATCATCGACATCCCGGCAAAAGGCGTAGAGCGCCGTGGCGCAGGCCGCCATATCCTGGGGCAGGATCAGGGACGCGGCATAAAAACTCCTGGAGCCGTTCCGCAAACGCATGCGGCACGCTTGGATGTCCTCCGCCGACGGCAGGGGGACGGCGGGATTGGGAGGTTCAGGCAGCCCGCGGCGCATGGGGAATGAGGTGCTCCAGCACCTTAGCGGTGGAGAGCACGCCGGGGAGCCCGGCGCCAGGGTGGGTGCCCGCGCCCACGAGGTAAAGCCCCTCGACTTCCTCGCTGCGATTGTTGGGGCGGAACCAGGCCGACTGAAAAAGGATGGGCTCAAGGCTGAAGCCCGCGCCCCGATAGCTATCGAGCCGATCCCGGAAATCAAGGGGCGTCATCATGCGCGAGGTTTTTAGACGCTCGCTCAGGCCCGGAAGCACCGTTGCCTCCAGCGCCGCCGCAATGCGGGCCCGATAGGTTTCGGCCATGGTGGTCCAGTCCACCGCCGCATCGAGGTTTGGCACCGGCGATAGCACATAGAAGGTTTCGCAGCCCGGCGGCGCCAAGCTTGGGTCCGTCGCCGTGGGACGGTGGAGGTAGAGGCTAAAATCGTCGGCGAGGATTTTTTTCTTGAAGATATCGTCAAGCAAACCCCGGTAGCGCGGCCCCATGAGAATGAGGTGATGAGGTACCTCGGGATAGAGCCCTTCCGTACCGAAGTACCACACAAAAAGCCCCATGGAAGAGCGGCTCCGCGCCGCCTTCTTGGTCGTCCAGCGCTGCCGAGGGCGATCAAGAAGCTTTTCATAGGTGTTGATGGCATCGGCGTTGGAGACGACCAGGGGCGCATCGAGGCGCTCCCCGGAGCGCAGCGTTACCCCGGTTACCTTGCCATCCTCGGTGCGAATGGTCGCCACCGGCGCGTCGCAGCGCACCACACCCCCCTGCCCCTCGATGAGGCGCACCATGCCGTCGATGAGCGCCCCGGTGCCGCCCATGGCGAAGTGCACCCCGAAGCTGCGCTCTAGGTGGGCAATGAGAGTATAGATGGCCGTGGTATCGAACGGATTGCCTCCGACGAGGAGGGGATGGAAGCTAAAGACCACGCGTAGCCGCTCATCGGAAAAGTAACGACGGACGAGACCATAAACCGTTTGATAGCCAGAATTTCGCACCAGATCCGGGGCTACGGACAGCATGTCGGAGAAACGGTTGAAGGGCCGATCCCCAAGGCGCTCGAAGAGCCCGTAAATTTCCCGACTCTTCACCATGAAACGGTCGTAAGCGGGAAGATCCGCCGGGCAGAGGCGCTCCACCTCCGCCCGCATCTTCGCCGGGTCGGCGCTGTAGTTAAACACCGTGCCATCGGCGAAGCGGATCTGGTAGGCCGGATCAAGCTCCACAAGCTTGACGTCATCCGCCAGGCGCCGCCCGCACAGGGCCCACAGCTCCTCGAAAAGAAAGGGGGCGGTGATGATGGTGGGGCCGGCATCGAAGATGAAGCCATCCTGCTTGAATACGTAGGCCCGTCCGCCGGGGGCGTCCAGGGCTTCCAGGACCGTGACCTGATAGCCCTTCGCCCCAAGGCGGATCGCCGCAGCGAGACCTCCGAAACCGCTACCGATTACGATCGCTTGCTGCTGCTGTTCCATGGCGCCCTCGGCGACCGTCACTTTAGAATGACACCTTAACCCGTCACCTTCATTAACGCATCCCCCAAGAACCACCCCGTGATCGCGGCCCCAACCTCCGCCGGAGCCTCCTCGTGGAGCAAATGCCCAAGGCCGGGAAAGGATCGCCAGGCGGCGCGGGGAAGGTGGGGCTCAAGCGTTGCCCGGGGCGGCCGGGGATAGGTGCGATCCGCGGTTCCCGTAAGGATCAGCAAAGGGTCCTGAACCTGGGGAAGGGCCGGGGTCAGGCTTCGCAAATCCCAGTGCCGCATCAGGGCCAGGGCCCCCTCCCCGTGGGACCGCTGGGCCAGGAGGTCCGCGTAGCCCTTAAGCTGCGCTCGCGGAAGGGTGGACCCGGTATCGGCGATCAGGCGTCGCGCCAGGCGCTCCGGGGTAGAGCGGGCGACGAGGCGGGAAAGCCATGAGGGGTAGCGGGCGAGCAGCTCCGCCGCGGCGGGAAAAAGCCACCGCTGTAGGCCCGCCAGGGGCAGCAGGGCTGGCGCCAGAAGCCCCAGGGGCAGGGGCACTCGGGCCCTCCCCGGCGCCTCGAGGCGATATTGGAGAAGAATAGCTGCACCGGCGGAATGGCCAAGGGCCAGGGCCCAGGGAATGGAGAGGGTGGAAAGCGCATCTCCCAGGCTCGCCGCCAGGGCCTGCCGCGTTGGGCGAAAGCCCGGCGCTAGGGGGCTTGCCCCATGGCCCGGGAGATCGGGGGCCCAGAGTGCCCAGCTGCCCTGGAGCTGCGCGGCCAAGGGCCGAAAGGAATGGGAAGAAGCGCCGGTACCGTGAAGCGCGAGGATCGCTCGGGGGCCTTCGGAGAGCTGGGTGAAGACCCAAGGCTGGCCAAGCCCCGAGACCCTAACCCTTTCCGTCATGGCGCCACTGCGCTGCGTGAACGGGAAGCAGTGACCAGCTGGGCGATGGCTGCAGCACCCTGCCGCGGAAGCGGCGCATAGGCCGCCCCGAGGTGCTCCGCCAGGGCCCGGGCCCTAGGTTCGGGGCGCCGCCCTGTGTCGAGTACGAGCCCCGCCAGCCCGGCAAAGGCAAAAGCTCGGGCGGCGCGCTCCGTGTCTATCTGGGCCTGCGCGCGATCAGCGCGCCCGTCCAGGGCGATATTGCCCCGCCCATCGGTGAGGAACACCACCAGGGGCTGGCGCCCCTGGCGTGCGATGTCCTGGGCGAGGGTCGTGGCATGCTGCACCGCCTTCGCCAGGGGGGTTGCGCCCCCACCGGGCACCCCCGCCAGGGCGCGCCGCGCCCGCACCAGAGCCCGGGTAGGCGGGAGCACAAGATCGCTGTGCTCTCCGCGAAAGATCAACATGGCGACCTCGTCCCGCCGCGCATAGCTGTCCGCCAGCATGGCCTCCACCGCGCCCTTCGCCTCCCCGAGGCGCTGGAGAGCTGCAGAACCGGAAGCATCCACCACAAATAGGGTGGTGGTTGCGGCCCGCGTTTCATAGCACTGAATGCGAAAATCTTCCGGGGCGAGGGCAAAGCGGAGACCCGGCGCGGGAGGCGGCCGCAGTCTCGCAAAGGGGGCCGCGGCGCGGAGGGTTGCGGGGACGTTTAAGCGATCCCCCGGGACCAGGGTCCCGGCCCGCACCCCCCGGGGCCGACCCCGTAGCGCCAGCCTCGTGCGAGCTCCAACGCGTCCTGCACGGGCCCGTTGGGCCTTCGCCACCGCGCTCGCGGCGGCTAGCCAAGCCTCCGGCACCGAGGTCGCAATGGCCTCGAGAAGCACTTCCGTGGAAGCGGAAAGCCCTGCGGGAGGGGGGTTCTCGGCCTGATCGCAGCCCTCGCTGGCATCCGGAGGCTCAGGCGCCTCAGCAGACTCCGGGGGCGCCGGCGCGGGAGACGGAGCATCAGCCGCCGGCGGTTCGCTGGCCAAGGCCTGACGCGCCCGGGGGGCGAGCACCAGCGCCGCGGCGGAGGCGAGGGCCTCGGGGGCCTCGAGAGGGCAATCGGCCCAGGCGCAGGCCCGGGGCAAGGGCCCCTGGGCCGCCAGGCGCGCCCGGGGCCGCCCTAAACCTTCTTCGAGCGCCGCCAAAGCCCCCGGGGCCAAGGGTTCGTCACCTTCCAGGAGTTCAAATATCAGGGAAGCCTCGGGCCAAAGATCTTCTTCCATGGGTAAGGGCGGTGGCGGCGCCAGCACCGCGGGCTCGAAGAAGGGAAAGGCGAGCCGCTCTAGAAAGCGCTCCGGGGCCGCTTCCCCCGGGTCCCCCTCATCTACCGCCAGCAAGACGAAACGGGCGGGATAGGTCCCCTGGAGCCCTTCCCGAGCCACGGTGACGACCCCCCGATCGAGGGCGTCCTGAAGCGCCGCCAGCACCGCCTCGGGCTGGCGCTCGGCCATGGGCAAAAGCAAGGCGCGGCCATGGGCCTGGGCCAGCAGGCCCTGCTGAAGCTGGGGCCGGCCGAGGCGAACCGTGGCGCTGAGGTCGAGCCCCCCATAAAGGCGATCATCGGTGATACCTAGGGGCACGCGGGGCAGAGGCTGCACCCCTAGGGCCGCCGCGGCAAAGGCCAGCCAACGCTGGCGCTGGGGCGAAGGGCGAGCCCGAAGAAGGAGCCCCCCGAGCTCCGGGGCTAGGCGAAGGCAGGCCAGGGCCGCGACGAAGGGATGCATGGACCCTAGCCCGCCTCACCGGCGCCGAAGGTCTCCTCCAAGGCCCGGCGAATGCGCCCCTCCGAACCCGTATCGTCTAGAACGTTACGGCGAAGGCGATGACGCAGCGCCATCGGTGCGATGGCCGTGATATCGCCCTCGGTGACCCCCTTTCCGCCGCGAAGGGCCGCTCGCGCTCGGGCGGCCCGCAGCACCGTGAGCTCGCCGCGCAGGCCATCGGTCCCGAGGCTTAAGCACAGCTGAGCGACCTTACGAAGATGCGCCGGAGGCACGGTAACCTTTGGCAGCAGACGCCGCGCCCGGGCGAGGCGCCGGCTGAGGGATTCCGTTTCCTTGGCCCAGGCCTTGGTGAACGCCTCGGGGTCGCGCTCAAAGGCGTCCCGCCGCAGCACCACCTCCACGCGGTCGTCGAGATCCTGGGGGGTGGAGACATCCACCGCCAGCCCAAAGCGATCCAGGAGCTGGGGCCGAAGCTCCCCCTCCTCCGGGTTGCCGGAGCCGATGAGCACAAAGCGCGCAGGATGGCGAACGCTGAGCCCCTCGCGCTCAAGTACATTCTCTCCGGAAGCCGCCACGTCGAGGAGGAGATCCACTAGATGATCATCGAGGAGGTTGATCTCATCGATGTAAAGAAAGCCCCGATGCGCGCGGGCCAAAAGGCCGGGATCGAAGGCCCGTTCCCCTTGGGTCAGGGCCTTTTCCAAATCCAAGGCGCCCACTACCCGATCCTCCGTGGCCCCCAGGGGCAGATCAACCACGGGCACCGGAGCCCAAGCGCGCTTTTTCTCACCCCCGGCTCGGCAGGCCTCGCAGGCCCCGCCCTGCCCCTCGGGATCGCAGCCGTAGGGACAGCCCTTCACCACTGCCATGCGCGGCAGTAGCGCCGCGAGGCCCCGCACCGCCGTGGACTTCCCCGTGCCTCGATCCCCGAAAACCATAACGCCACCGAGGCTGGGATCCACCACCGCCAGCAGGAGGGCCTGCTTCATCCCGTCCTGGGCGACGATGGCGGAAAAGGGATAGGGAACGGCCATGAAGGTCTCCTTAGGAGGCGCGGGCGACGGGCGCCACGATCGCCTCAAAACTGGAAAGCAGCGCCGCGGCAAAGGCCTCCGGCGCTTCTATGTGTGGCAAGGCCCCGGTATCAAGCGCGTGCACCTGCACCGGCCCCTGGCTCTCTGCTACCAGGGCCGAGGCCCCGCGATAATCCTGAAAATCTCCCCGGCATCCATGGATGATCGTCTGCGGAACGGTGAGCGTCCCATAGAGCGCTGCGGCGTCCCGGGAAAACAGCCGACCGCTTAAGAAGGCTAAGGGGGCATGCTCCGCCCCTCGCGCCCGGGCAACCTCGCAGGCGGCGCGCCACAGCCCTTCGTCAATCTCTCGGCGCCCAAAGGTACGGCGGAGGAAATAGCGAATAACCCAGGGGCGACGCAGCAAACGGAAGGCCCAGCGCCCGAGTGCACGCCCGTGGAGCCAGCCATAGACCCGCTCACTGCCCCGGTGGGGGACAGGTTGCTCCGGTGGCGCCAGGGCCTCGCCCCGCTGCACCGCCCGACCATCGAGCCCCGTGGGGGAAATCCAAAGCACCGCTGGCGGCTTTAGTGCCCCCCAGTGCACGGCCCGGGCCGCGAATTCCGCGCTCAGGGAGAGGGCACAGAGCACCGGTGCCTGCCCTGCCCTATCAGCCACCCAGCGCTGGGCTTCGGTGATGGCCGCCACGTAATCCTCGATGGCGTAGCGATGGCAAGGTCGAGGGGCGTCGCCAAAACCTGGCAAATCCAAAAGAGCGACGGACGCCTCGGCACTCAGACGCTGGGCCAGGGGCGCTAGCTCAGCGCTCGAAGCTGCCGCATTAATGGAGTGCACCAGGAGCCAGGGGGGCGCGGTGCTCCCCTCCGCGGGGCGCCAGCGAAGGGCGGCTTCAAGGCCCCGAGCCCGAAGGCTGACCCGGGGCCAGGCGAGAGGTGCAAAGCGGTCATCCATGGGCGGGCACGCGCCGAAAGCGGCGGCGAACCTGGGCTTGGTGGTAAAGAATCAGCCCGAGACCCGTGCCCAGGGGAAAGGACCAGAGCACCGGGGACAGAGCCAGCTCGGGCATGAGACGCACGGCGCCGAAGGCCAGGAAGGCGGTGTAGACCGATATGCCCGCGCCCACGAGGGCCTTGATGTGCTCCAGCTGCCAGCCCCAGGGAACGGGATCCCTTTGAAACATGAAGTACAGGTTGGTGGCTGCGGCGGCGATACCGACCACGGAGATGCCCATCATCAGCACCTGCCCCAGCAGCCAGCCCTGCCAGGCGCAGTTCGCTGCGGCCACAAACAATAGCGCTTGGCTGGCGATCCACAGGGGCGAGCGGTGGGCCTCGTGGCGCCGGCGATAGCGAATGCAGAGCCAGCCATAGACCGCCAGGTTCACGGTGAGAAAAGCCAGATAGAGCATCATCCAGCCAAAAATACCCGCGACCAGGGGCCCGTCGGTCATGAAGGGGTGGGTCCCCAGGGGGTCGGCAATGGTGCACAGCGCCATGCCCGTGGCGAAGGCGCCGGTGGCAATCATGGCGATGTTGAAGATGCGGCCCCAGCGTAGATGCAGCGCTCCGCCCTTCTTGCTGAGCACGGGCACCCAGAAGGCCACAAGCCCCACGGCTCCGGTGGTGATGTGCCCGGCAAGAAATCCGTGAAACGCATCCATGCCCATGGCCTGTCAACTAAAGATGACGTCAGTGTGCCTTGGCGCTTATGCTCGGGCAAGGACTTCGACCTCAAGGCGCACCGCACCGGGAGAACGCCCAGCCACCATGCTTGAAAACCGCTACGAGCCGCCCCGCACCCCGCCTCTCAGCCCCCTGGGCGGGCTCCTTCGCACGCTCTGGCGCGGCGACGGCGACCTCCTGAGCCTAATGCCAGCCACCGCCTACCGCGTGCCCATTGGCCCCCTGGGCTATTCCCGACGCTCGATTCTGATCCTGAATGATCCGGCCCTGTTTCGCTCCGTGCTCACCGACCCCCTGGACGTGTACCCGAAAAACGACCTCATGACCGGGGCCCTCGAGCCCCTGGTGGGGGACTCGCTCTTTGTCTCCTCCGGCCCCCTCTGGCGCCGGCAGCGTGCCATGATCGACCCGGCCTTCTCCCAGCTGCGGGTCACCCAGGCCTTTGGCGGCATGCAGGCGGCGGTGGCCGCTTACGTCGAGAAGCTCGCGCGCCAGGCCGAGACGGGGGCGCCCTTCTCCCTCGATTTCGCGATGAGCGAGCTCACCGCCGACGTTATCTGCCGCACGATCTTTTCTACCTCTTTGGCCTCCGAAACGGCGCAGAAGGTGTTCTCGGCCTTTGCGATTTTCGAGCGCTCGGCAGCCCATATCGAGCTTCCCCGGCTGATCTTCTCCAAGGCCTTTAGCGCCATTCCCCAGCACGACGCCGTCCTTAACGCCTGCGAAGAGATTCGGGACGCGCTAGGAACGCTGGTGGATGCGCGCCTCGCGCTCCCAGAAGCTCAGTGGCCCGACGATATCGCCAGCGCGGTCATGCGGGGCGAGGACCCGGACAGCGGCGTGCGCTTTACGCGAAAGGAATTGATCGATCAGCTCGGGGTGTTTTTCCTCGCTGGACACGAGACTACGGCCAGCGCGCTGATCTGGGTGTTTTTCATTTTAAGCCAGCGTCCCGAGTTTCTAAGGCCCCTGCGAGAGGAAGTAACCCGCACCTACGGCGCCGGCCCTATCACCTTCCATAAGCTTCGCAGCCTGAGCTACACCCGCGCTGTCTTTCGCGAGGCCATGCGCCTCTATCCCCCGATCACCTTCATTCCCCGGGTGGCCACGGAACCCACGCGCCTGGGCGCTTACCGGATCAAGCGCGGCGCCATGCTCATGATCTCCCCTTGGGTCATTCATCGGCACGAGGCGCACTGGCCGAAGCCTCACGTCTTCGAGCCAGAGCGCTTTACCGGCGACGGCGAGAAAAGCCACCGCCCCGGCACCTACCTGCCCTTTGGCCTGGGCCCCCGGGTCTGCGTGGGGGCGGACTTCGCCACCATTGAGGCGAGCCTCATCATGGCGGAGCTGTTGCGTGGCTTTGATTTCGAAATGCTGGAGCCGGAATCGGTTCGTCCGATGGCGCGCCTGACCACCCGCCCCCGGGAAGAAATCCGGGCGCGGGTGCATCGACGACGCTAAGAAAGCGCGCTACTCGGCGACGCGGCGCCCGGCGAGGGGGCCCCCGCCATCGCAGTAGATCCGCTCCCCCGTGAGGTAGCTGTTGTCAGGAGAGACAAGAAAGCGAACGACGTTCGCCACATCCTCGGGTTGGCACACGCGGCCAAAGGGCATGGTCGCATCAAGGGTGCGGACGTCCTCCACCCCCTGCGTCGCGGCCACGAGGCGCCGTCCCATATCTGTGTCCACAAGCCCCGGCGCCACCACGTTCACCCGAATGCCGTGGGCCCGCTCTTCCTTTGC
>RGAU01000140.1 GCA_009919975.1 Gammaproteobacteria bacterium | reverse complement strand
CCTTTCTCCCGCGCTCCGGCGATCAGTTCCTGGCCCTGTCCCTGGATGCCCAGGCCCTGGACCCCGAGGTCTTCGAAAACCGGGAAGTGGGCCTCAAATGGCAGCCCACGGAGCGCCTTGCCCTGGCTGCGGCGGCCTTCGAAATTGAGCGGGACAATGGTGTGGCGGTGGATCCAGCCAACCCCGAGCGCTCCGTGCTGACGGGCACGAAAACCCGAGGCTGGGAGCTCCAGCTTGATGGCACCCTGACGGAGTGGTGGTCCCTGAATGCGGGGTACAGCCAGCTCGAGGGCCGGGAGCTCGGGCGCTTTGTGAACGGCCTGCCGGCCAATCGCAATCTCGCTCAGCTGCCGGAGGACATGCTGTCTCTCTGGAGCCGCTTCACCGTGACGCCGCGGCTCGGCTTTGGGGTGGGCGTGATCCACCAGGCCGAGCAGTTTGCGTCCCTCAGCAACGCCGTGACCCTGCCCGATTTCACCCGGGTCGATCTGGCGGCCTTCTTTGAGGTGTACCAGCCCCCGTTCGGGGACAGGCATTGGCCGGTGACGAACTTCGCTTCGTCGCTGGCCAGGTAAACCGCTGCAAAGGCGATGTCGTCGGGCTCCCCAAGCCGACCCAAGGGCGTTTGCGCCTCGAGCATGGGATGCATGGGCGCGAGGGGGTCCGTCATGTCCGTATGGATCCACCCCGGCGCAATGGCGTTCACCCGGATTTGATACATGGCCAGCTCGTGGGCGAGGGCCCGGGTAAGGCCCAGGATGCCGGCCTTCGCCGCGCTATAGGCCGGGGCGCCGGGGCGCCCGAAGGTGCCCATGATGCTGCTGAGGTTCAGGATGTTGCCGCCGGTGTGCATCATCCGCGCCGTCGCTTCCCGGCTGCAGAAGAAAGTGCCGTCTAAGTGCACGCCAATCATGCGGTGCCAGGACTCGTCCGTGACCTCCGTGAAAAGGCCGCCCAGGGGCGCATCGGGCGTCTCTCCGGCCTGGATCTTCTCGACCATTTCAGCGATGCGCGTGCGGGCGCTGTTGTCCCCCTCCATGCCGCTAATACCTGCGTTGTTCACGAGGATGTCGAGGCGGTCCGTCATACCGTCCACGGCCTTGAACATGGCGGCCACGGAGGCGGAATCGCTGACGTCGCAGGCCACAGCCTCGCCGCCCAGGCGGTCTGCCGTGGCCTTCGCTGCGCTGAGGTTCAAATCATTGATGATGACCCGGGCCCCGGCTTCCGCGAAGCGTTCGGCGATGCGGGCTCCAAGACCCCGAGCGGCCCCGGTGACGAGGGCGGTTTTTCCTTCTAAGCGGCTCATGGTGTTTCCTCCCCTAGGCTTGGTCCTGGCCAAGCGTTTGTAGTCCGCGCTGCAATAGCCAAGCGATGAGCAGCGCGTTCGTTTCCTCCGGTGCTTCCTGCTGAATCCAGTGGCCGCAGGGCAGGCCCTGGACTTCAAGATCGGGGGCGACAGCCTCGAGATCCTTCGGGGGCGGCACCATGTCGAAGTGGCCCCAGATCATGAGCGTGGGCACGGTGATCCGTTCCTGCACCCCCGCAAGCGTTTCCCAATTTCGCGCAAAATTTCGGTACCAGTTGATGCCCGGGGTAAAGCCCGTGCGAGCGAAGGCCTGGTCGAAGACCGCGAGGTCTTCGTCGTTCATGAGCGGGGTCCCGGGGGCGGCGGGGGCCTGGGCCAGGGCGAGGAGGGGTGGCAGGTCGCTGTCCTCGGGCGGGCTCGGCGGCGCATCGGCGCGGCGGTACATATTGCGCAGGAAGTTTGTGCGGTGAGCGTCGAGCACCGCATCCGCTGCGCCCGGCGCGTCATTGAAGTGAACGATGTAGTGCTTGGGCCCCAGGGCCTTGCGCCAGAAGCTCACCCAGTCCTCGGGCCCTCGGCGCAGGTAGGACACGCTCAGATTGGCGATGGCGCGCACTCGGTGGGGCTTCAGCACGGCCATGGCCCAAACCACGAGGGCGCCCCAATCGTGGCCCACAAAGATCGCTTTTTCGTGCCCGTAGTGGGCCAGGAGGTCCTCGAGATCGTCGGTGAGGGCCGTGATGTCGTAGGCCTCGACGGCCTCCGGGCAGCTGCTTCCACCGTAGCCTCGCTGGTTGGGAACGATGACGTCGAAGCCCGCGGCGGCGAGGACGGGAATTTGGTAGCGCCAGCTGTAGGCGTGCTCGGGCCAGCCGTGGCAGAGCACGATGGCCGGTCCTCCCGCCATCCCTGCGCGGAACACCTCCAGGGACCATTTCCGCTTTCGGAAAGTCCATCCTCCCTCCTTTTCCCCTATGCTTCCCTTGGAGCTTACGCGAAAGGCTGGGGGGCAGGGCAAGATGAGACGCGAGCAGGCAGGGGAAAGAACCTGGGCAGGGGCGCTGACCTTGGCACTCGCCCTCAGCGCCTGTGCGCCGCCCCCGGGGCCGGAAGGCGGGCAGTGCCTAAGGGAGCCCCTGGCCTCCGTGATCATTCCCCGCGGAGCAGGGGTGATGGGGTCTGATGTGGCCTACCCCGAGGAAGGGCCCGCCCGCCCGGTGCGCAGCGGGGGCTTTTCCATCGACGCCCTGGAGGTGAGCAACGCGGCCTTCGCCCGCTTCGTGGCGGCCACGGGCTACCTTACCGATGCAGAGCGGCCCCAGCCGGGCTTCGGGGTGCCCGGCGCCGCGGTTTTTACCTACCCCACCCCAGAAAACCCCAGCTGGTGGCGCTTCGTGGAAGGGGCCTCCTGGCGGGCGCCGGAGGGCCCCGGATCCTCCCTCGAGGGGCAAGAAGCCCTCCCCGTGGTTCAGGTGTCCCAGCGTGATGCGGCGGCCTATGCGGCCTGGGCCGGGGGGCGCTTGCCAACGGAGACGGAGTGGGAGTTCGCCGCCCGGGCCGGGAGTACCACCCGTTATGTTTGGGGGGACGCTCTTTCACCCGAGGGCGTCCTTCAGGCGAACACCTGGCAGGGGCCCTTCCCGGTGCGCAACAGCGGCGATGACGGCTATCTGAGTCGGGCCCCCGGGGGCTGCTTTCCGCCCAACGGTTTTGGCTTATACGACATGATCGGCAACGTCTGGGAGTGGACCGCTACCCCCTATGACGATTCTCCCGGGGAAGGGGAGGCTCGCTACACCATCAAGGGTGGCTCCTATCTCTGCGCCGAAAACTACTGTCACCGCTTCCGCGCCTCGGCTCGGCAGGCCCAGGAGGCGGGGCTACCCACCAATCACATCGGCTTCCGTGTTGTTTATGATGCGGGGCAGGCTAGGAAGGGATAGGAGAGAGACGAATGATCGAAAAGGGCGGTTGCCTCTGCGGCCAGTACAGCTACGCGTTCCCCCGGGAGGCGGTGGTGTCGTCCCACCATTGCCACTGCACCGATTGCCAAAAGATGACCGGCAGCGGTAAGGCCACCATCATCATGGTGCCCACGGAGACCTTGGAGTTCACCGGGGAGCTGAAGACCTATACGGTCACGGGCACGGACGGGGGGCGGGTGACGCGGGGCTTCTGCCCGACCTGCGGCTCCCAGGTGCTGAGCTACCTTGAAGGCATGGACGCGCTAAAGTTCATCAAGGCGGGCACCCTCGAGAACAGCGACTGGGTGAGCATCGCCTCCAGCTTCTGGTCAAGCACGGCTCGGGCCTGGGATCCGGTGCGCGCCGATGCCCAGGCCTTTGAGCAAAACCCCAGTAGCGTCTAGGCGCCTTCCGGCGCCTGGGTGATCACCAGCTTGCCGGCAATGGCTCCGGCGAGCTGATCTTCCAGGGCGGACACCACGGCCTCCAGGGGGCGGGCGTCCACTGGCGGCGCCGTCAGGGCTCCGCTTTCCAGGAGGACCCTTAGGCGCGCGGCGAGGCGCGGATTAAGGGTGGGGTCGGCGCGCATGGCGCCGCCCCAGTCCACGCCGACAACGCTGCTGCGCTTCAGTAGCGCCAAATTCAGGGGCAGCTTGGGAATGGTGCCGCTGGCAAAGCCCACCACCCCGTGGCGACCGCCGGGGCTCAAGCTCCGGAAGGCCGCTTCGCTGAAGCTGCCCCCCACGGGGTCATACACCACCGTAAGGGCCTCGCCGCCAAGGGCCGCCTTCAGATCCTCTCGAAAGCTGTCGAGATGGGGGTTCACCACCGCATCGGCGCCCGCGGCGCGGGCGGCCTGCGCCTTCGCCGGTGAGGACGCGCCAGCGACTATCCAGGCCCCCAGGGCCTTGGCCACGGCGATGGCCGCGGTCCCCACGCCACCTCCACCGCCGAGCACCAGCATTCGCTCCCCGGGGGCGAGGCGGATGCAATCCTCAAGGCCATAGAGAGCGGTGAAGCTGTTGATGGGCAGGCTCGCTCCCTGGGCCAGGGAGAGACCGCCGGGGAGGGCATAGACCTGGCTCGCCGGAGCGAGGGCGCCCTCTGCCAGCGTGCCCTGGCCGAGGCCGTAAACCGCATCGCCCACGGCAAGCCCCTCCACCCCGGCCCCCAGGGCCTCCACCGTGCCGGCAAATTCGCTGCCCGGCACGTAGGGAAGGGGAGGCTGGATCTGATACTTCCCAGCAATCAAAAGGCCGTCGACAAAGCCCAGCCCCGTGGCCCCCACACGTACGGACACCTGCCCCGGGCCGGGCTCGGGCCAGGGGGCATTTTCAAGCACGAGGTCCTTCGGCGGTCCATAGCGATGGCAAACCAGGCGTTTCATGGGGACTCCTTAAACGATAGCCGTGGGGCCCTGGGCCAGGAGACCGGCGTAGATCCCCCCCTGGGCCCGAAGAACGTCATGGGTGCCGAGTTCGGCGATGGTTCCACCGGAAATCACCGCAATCTGATCGGCGTGGCGAATGGTGGACAGGCGATGGGCCACCACCACGGCGATGCGATCGGCGAGCACGGCCTTTAGGGCCTGGGTAATGAGCGCTTCCGTTTCCGAATCGATGGTGGCCGTGGCTTCATCCAGGATGACCAGCTCCGCATCGCAGAGGAGCACCCGGGTGAGGGATAGAAGCTGGCGCTGCCCCGCGGAGAGGCGGCTGCCCCCTTCCCCCACCTCGAAGGCCAGGCCCTGGGGAAGGGCGCGGACAAAGGCGGCGCCCTGGCTCGTTTCCAGCGCCGCCCAGAGTTCGGCTTCCGAGGCGCCGGGTTTCGCAAAGCGAAGGTTATCCGCGACGGTGCCGGAGAAGATGTGAGCATGCTGTAGCACGACGCCCAGGCGCGCCTGCCAGGCCTGCAGGGGGAGATCCCGGTATTCGATCCCGTCGACGACAATGCCGCCGCCCGTGGGTTCGTAGAAGCGGCAGAGCAGGGCGCTCAGGGTGCTTTTTCCGCCCCCCGTGGGGCCGATGAGCGCCGTGAGCGTGCCCCGGCGGAGGGTCAGCTGGATGTCCCTAAGCACCTGGGGCCCCGGGCCGTAGGCAAAGGCCAGGTCCCGGACTTCGATGCATTGAAGGGGGCTGCGGACCTCCCGGGTGCCCCTGCGCACCGCTTCACTGTCGCGGATCTCTGGCTCGGCGTTGACCAGGGAAAGCACCCGTTCCGCCGAGGCCTGGGCCATCTGCATTTCCGCGAACCAGTGGGCCAGCTGCTCCACGGGCTCGAAGAAGTGGCGAGCGTAGGAGAGGAAGGCCAGCACCGTCCCGGCGCTCAGGGCGCCGAGAAACAGCTCGAGCCCGCCGAGGGCGAGGGCGCCGCCGAGGGCCAGGCTGGACAGGGTGAGCACCACCGGGAGGTAGATGGCGCCGTAAATGAGGTTCTTCACGGACGCGCCGTACATGGCGTCGCTCAGGCCCTGGAAGCGCTGGTGATTGTCGCCTTCCCGCTGGAAGGCCTGGGTCGTTTGAACCCCCATGACCGTCTCGTTGAAGTTTGCCGTGAGCTGGGCGTTGTAGCGGCGGACGTCCCGGGCCGTGGTGAGGATTTTCTGCTGAAAGCGCAGGCTCGCGAGGGCAAGGAGCGGCACGATGGCCACCACGGTTACCGTTAGGTTCGGGGCCATGATGATCATGGCTACTAGGGCGCCGCTCATGACCGTGCCTCCCCAGGCGAGGTCGAGGAGGCCCCAGGCCAGGATATTCGAGAGCCGTTCGCAGTCCGAGGTCATGCGCGCCATGAGCCAGCCCACGGGGCGGCGGTCGAAGTAGGCGAAGGAGAGGTCCTGAAGCTGGTTGAAGGCGTCCCGGCGAATATCATGGCTGATATGGGTGCGCAGCCGGCCCCCAAGGAAGATAAAGGCCCCCACGGCGCCGGCGAGGGCGACCGTGGCCCCGCCATAGGCCCACAGCCAGGGCGTCAGGTTCGCCGCCGCGCCCTTGTCCGCGATGGCGTCTACCACTTCCCGGGTGATCAGGGGAAAGGCAACGTCCATGAGGGCCACCACTACGGCGCAGGCGCAAAGCCCCCAGACCCAGGCCCGGTAGGGACGGGTATAGCCCCAGAGCTGGCGCCAGAGGTCCCCCGCGAGCCGTTCCGCCAGCGCATCGTCGGTGTAGAGGGCGTCGTCGTAAGCGCTGCTCATGGGGCGTAGCCCTGCTGCTGGGCGAGGGTGCGGTAGGGCGCGCACGCTCGCAGGAGGGTGCCATGATCGCCGAGCGCCACCAGCTGACCGTCTTCCAGAAGCGCGATGCGATCGGCGTGGCGCACCGTGCTTAAGCGATGGGCCGTGAGGATCACCGTACTTTCTCCCTTGCGCTGCTGCA
>RGAU01000139.1 GCA_009919975.1 Gammaproteobacteria bacterium | reverse complement strand
CGTAAGGCCCTGGACGGCTTTGCGGGGGTGGGGCGGCGCTTCGAACAGCACGCCCGGCGTATCGGTGGTCATGCGGTGCTGCAGATCGACGATTACGGACACCATCCCACGGAGGTGGAGAAGGTCCTGGAAACGGCTCGGGAGACCTTCCCCGGGCGGCGCCGGGTCATGATTTATCAGCCCCACCGCTATACCCGCACCCGGGACCTCTTTGACGCCTTTGTGCGCGTCCTGAGCGAGCCCGACCTGCTCATATTGCTCGAGGTGTACAGCGCCGGAGAGGCGCCCATCCCCGGGGCTGACGCCGCAGCGCTGGCGGCAGCGCTCCGGCAGCGTGGAGGGGTTTTACCCGTGGTGGTCACCGGCGTCGATGAGGTGCCGGCCCTCCTGCCCACGCTGCTAAGGGACGGAGATGTGGTGCTGACCCAGGGCGCTGGGGATATCGGACGCTTAACTCGCCTGCTGGCGGAGGAGGGGGGGCATGGCTAGGGCGTTGGCGTCTCGTCGCCCAGCAGCGAGGGCCGGACATCCCGGGCGCCTGCGGCGCTGGCTGGCCCGCACTATGGCGGTGCTTGTTCTTGCAGGGCTTGTCCTCGGGGGGCATGCGGTCTTTTCCCTGCTCAATGCGCCGGTGGAGGTGGTGCGCGTGGAGGGAGACCTTCCCGAGGCCGGGCAAGCCCGCCTTCGCGAACTGCTGGGGGCAGCGCTGCCCTCGGGGATCTTCACTTTGGACGTGGCTGCGCTTCAGGCGCGCCTCGCGGAGGAAAGCTGGGTGGCCTCGGCCTCCCTGCGCCGGGAATGGCCGGACACCCTTCGGGTCATGGTGGAACCGGAGGTGCCCGTGGCGCGCTGGAGGGACGAGGCGCTGCTGTCGAACCGCGGTCGCATTATCGCGCCCCTTTGGGATAACGCCCCGGGCACCCTCCCCAGCCTTTCCGGCCCGGAAGGCTCGGCGCCCCAGCTGATGGCGACCTACCTCCGGGTGGCGGAAATGCTTCAGGGTCATCAGTTGACCGTCGCCCGGGTGGAAGAAAGCGCCGCCGGAGACATCGAAGTCACGCTCCAGGGCGGTGTTCGCCTGCGCCTGGGTACGGATGCGCAGGTGGCGCGGCTGCGCCGGGTCGATGCGGTGCTGAGCGCGGCGCTGGCGGCCCAGCTCGATCGCGTCGACAGCATCGACGCCCGCTATGACAACGGCGTAGCGGTGGCCTGGCGCGAGGGCGCGGCGGGAGAACGAATTTTGGCATTGCGGGATCAACGCTTAGGGAAGGGGCGCTAAAACTATGGCAACGGCACCAGGGCAAATGATCGTTGGCCTCGACATTGGCACTTCCAAAGTGGTGGCCATCGTCGGGGAAGTGCGGGAGGACGGAACCCTCGAGGTCATTGGCCTTGGGTCCCACCCCTCCCGGGGCCTGAAGAAGGGTGTGGTGGTGAATATCGAATCCACCGTTCACTCCATTCAGCGTGCCGTGGAAGAGGCCGAGCTCATGGCGGGCTGTCAGATTGACGCAGTCTATGCGGGGATCGCCGGTAGCCATATTCGTTCCTTGAATTCCCACGGCATCGTTGCGATTCGGGATAAGGAAGTGACGCCGGCGGACATCGAGCGCGTGCTCGACGCGGCTCAGGCCATGGCCATTCCCGCGGATCAAAAGATTCTTCACATCCTGCCCCAGGAGTATGTGATCGATCACCAGGAGGGGGTGAAGGAGCCCCTGGGCATGTCCGGCGTTCGCCTCGAGGCCAAGGTGCACCTGGTGACCTGTGCGGTGAATTCGGCTCAGAACATCGAGAAGTGCGTGCGCCGCTGCACGCTCGAGGTTCGGGACGTGATCCTTGAGCAGCTGGCCTCGAGCTACGCCGTGCTCACGGAGGACGAAAAGGACCTGGGCGTATGCCTGGTGGATATCGGGGGGGGCACCACGGATGTGGCGATCTTTACCGAGGGGGCCATTCGTCACACGGCCAATATCCCCATCGCCGGCGACCAGGTGACCAACGACATCGCTATGGCGCTGCGAACTCCGACGCCCCACGCGGAGGAGCTGAAGATTAAGTACGCCTGCGCCCTCACCCAGCTGGCGGGGGCGGAGGAAACCATTCAGGTGCCCGGGGTGGGGGATAAGCCTCCCCGGGCCCTTTCCCGTCAGGCCCTCGCGGAGGTGGTCGAGCCCCGCTATGACGAGCTGTTCCAGCTGGTGCAGGCGGAGCTACGTCGTAGCGGCTTCGAGGATCTTCTGGCCGCGGGCATCGTGCTGACCGGGGGGTCTTCAAAAATTGAGGGGGTGGTAGAGCTTGCGGAGGAAATCTTCCACAAGCCCGTCAGCCTTGGCATGCCTCGGAATGTCGCGGGGCTCGCGGACATCGTTCGCAATCCCATTTATGCGACGGGCGTAGGGCTTCTGCTTTACGGCCAGGAATTGGAGCGTCGCCGCCTCGAGCGGGGGGAGGCGCCGCCGGTGATGAAGGGCAGCTTTGTGGACCGAATGCGGGAATGGCTTCGGCAAAACTTTTGAGCGCATCTGCGCATTTTTTGAAAGAGCGTCTGTGGAGGACGAGCAATGTTTGAACTGGTAGATAGCCAACCGCAAAACGCGGTCATTAAGGTCATCGGGGTGGGCGGCGGCGGCGGTAACGCCATTGCCCACATGATTGCCAAGGGCGTGGAGGGCGTGGAATTCATCGCGGCCAACACCGATGCCCAGGCCCTGAAGAACGTGGGGGCCCGGACCCTTCTCCAGCTCGGGGGAGAGATCACCAAGGGTCTCGGTGCCGGCGCTAATCCCGCCGTAGGCCGGGAAGCGGCCCTCGAGGACCGGGACCGCATCGCCGAAGTGCTTTCCGGGGCGGACATGGTGTTCGTTACCGCCGGCATGGGCGGGGGTACGGGCACCGGCGGCGCGCCGGTGGTGGCGGAAATCGCTCGGGAGCTCGGTATCTTGACCGTGGCCGTGGTAACCCGCCCCTTCCGCTTCGAGAAGCGCAATCCTGCGGCGGATCAGGGCATCCTCGAGCTTCAGCAGCACGTGGACTCCCTCATTACCATTCCCAACGAAAAGCTGCTGTCCGTCCTGGGGCAAAACACCACCATGCTCGACGCCTTCAGCGCCGCGAATGATGTGCTCCTCGGGGCCGTGCAGGGCATTGCCGATCTGATCATCCGGCCCGGCATGATCAACGTGGACTTCGCGGACGTGCGTACGGTGATGTCCGAGATGGGCATGGCCATGATGGGTACGGGCAGCGCCACCGGCGAGGATCGGGCCCGGGTAGCCACGGAAGCGGCCATTCGCAGTCCGCTGCTGGAGGATATCGATCTCCACGGCGCTCGGGGCATTCTCGTGAACGTCACCGCCGGGGCGAATCTGTCCATCGGCGAGTTCACCGAGGTCGGAGACATTGTCGAGGAATTCTCCAGCGACAACGCCACGGTCGTGGTGGGAACGGTCATTGATCCGTCCCTCGACGAGGAAATGCGGGTCACCGTGGTGGCCACGGGCATTGGGGCACCGGCGGCGCCGAAGGTGGTGGTGGATAACGCCCCTCGCCAGGCGCCGCGGGCGACCACCGCAGCGGGCGCCGTGGACTACGACCGACCGACCGTTCTCCGTCGTCAGGCGGCCGGGGCGGGCATGGCCGAAGGTCAGCGCAGCGCTGCGCCCCTCGGGGATCTCGACTACCTCGATATTCCCGCCTTCCTCCGCCGCCAGGCGGACTAGGTCGGGCTTAGCCGGAGATCTCCACCCGGGCCTGGCCCGGCTCCGGCATGGTCGTGGAATCCTGGCCTGGGCCTTGCGCCCGGGCCAGGCTCTAACCCTTGGGCGCGTCCTGCGCCCGGCGGGCGAGGCGCGAGAGGGCCTCCCCTAGGGGACCGCGAGTTTCTTCCGCTAAATCGAGAAGCAAGGTGGCCGCCATCGCCGAGGGCTTTGGGGCCGGCGGCAGGCTGGGCGAAACCTTGGGTCGCGCTGCTGCTGCCCTGGGGCGGCCAACCCGAACTCGTAGATGGGTAATGCCTTTTTCCTTGAGCGCCGCAAGCACCGCCCCTTGATGAAAGCGTAGCTGGGTCGCCACGGCCGGGGACGCTGCGATGAGCGTTAGGGTAGCGCCCTCCCGGCCGCCAAGGTTCAGAGCCAGGCGAAGGGGCGGTGGCAAGGTGGCCCGCACCTGTTGTTCGAGGGCTTCCAGCTCTCCGACTTGGCGGAACAGTCCTCCGAGCGCCGAGCGAGGCTTCGGCGCCAGCAGGGCGGCTAGCGATTGAGGCGAGCGATCGGTCATGGCGCGTCCTTAAGAGGGGGCTCCATCATAGCGCGACCCCCTGCCGTAAGCAGGCGCTAGGGCCGGGGAGCAGGTACACTAGAGGGGCTTTCGGCGTCTCATTGGTGACAGGTAAAACAGCGCTATGGTTAAGAAGCTCTTCCGGGCCCTCTTCCCGACGAAAAACATGCGGGAACTGCGGCGCTTTGCGCGGCGGGTGGCGGAAATCAACGCGCTGGAAGAGCAGCTCCAGGCCCTAGACGACGCGGCGCTGCGGGCCGAAACGCCCCGGCTGAAGGACCGGCTCGCAGCGGGGGAAAGTCTAGACGCGATTCTCCCCGAGGCCTTTGCCGCCACCCGAGAGGCTGCCCGCCGAGCCCTCGGCCTTCGCCATTTTGACGTGCAGCTCATGGGGGGCATGGCCCTCCACGAGGGGCGCATTTCCGAGATGCGCACCGGGGAGGGGAAAACCCTCGTTGCTACCTTGCCGGTCTATCTGAACGCGCTTGCGGGGCGCGGCGTGCACGTGGTCACCGTTAACGACTACCTGGCCCAGCGGGACGCCGCCTGGATGGCGCCGGTGTACCAGGCGCTCGGGCTCTCCGTGGGGGTGGTGCGATCCGGGCAGGATGGCGCGGAGAAGCGCGCGGCCTATCTCGCCGATATCACCTACGGCACGAACAACGAGTTTGGCTTTGACTACCTCCGGGACAACATGGCCTTCACCGCGGAGGACAAGGTCCAGCGGGATCGCTACTTCGCCATTATCGACGAAGTGGACTCTATCCTCATCGACGAGGCCCGCACCCCCCTGATTATTTCCGGGCCCGCAGAAGATTCCTCGGCGCTTTATCGCCAAATTGATCAGCTCGTGCGGCCTCTCACGCCTCGGGCGACCGGGGCTGGGCAGGAGCCGGAAACGGAGGAGCCCGGGGACTTCGCCATCGACGAGAAGAATCGTCAAATCGAGCTCCTCGAAGAAGGGCACGAAAAGCTCGAGGAGGCCATGAAGACCGCCGGCCTCCTGCCGCCGGAGGACAGCCTCTACGCCTCCCAGCACCTGGGCCTCTTGCATCACGTGCACGCAGCGCTCCGGGCGCGCTTTGTTTATCGCCGGGACGTGGACTACATCGTCCAGCAGGGGCAGGTCATCATCGTTGACGAGCACACCGGGCGGACCATGCCTGGGCGGCGCTGGTCCGAGGGGCTCCACCAGGCCGTGGAAGCGAAGGAAGGGGTGCAGATCCAGCAGGAGTCCCAAACCCTGGCCTCCACCACCTTCCAGAATTTCTTCCGCCTCTACGAAAAGCTCGGGGGTATGACTGGCACGGCGGATACGGAGGCCTACGAATTTCACGAGATCTATGGGCTGGATGTGGTGGTCATCCCCACAAATCAGCCCATGGTCCGGGACGATCAAAACGATCTAATTTTCCTCACCATGGATGAGAAGTACGACGCCATTATCGAGGACATCCAGGATTGCCGGGATCGGGGCCAGCCCGTGCTGGTGGGCACCGCGTCCATCGAATCCTCCGAGCGCCTGTCCAAGGCCATGGATGCCCGGGGCATTGCCCACGAGGTGTTGAACGCCAAGTTCCACGAGCGGGAAGCGGAAATCATCGCCCAGGCGGGCCGTCCCAGCGCCGTAACGGTGGCTACCAACATGGCGGGGCGGGGCACGGATATCGTCCTCGGCGGCAACCTTGAGGCGGAGCTGGCTCAGCTGCCCGCGGACGACGAAGCCGGTCGGAAAGCTGTGCGGGACGCTTGGCAGGCCCGCCATGAGGCGGTGCTGGCGGCCGGTGGCCTTCGGGTGATTGGCACGGAGCGGCACGAATCGCGGCGCATTGATAACCAGCTCCGGGGTCGTTCCGGGCGCCAGGGGGATCCGGGGTCTACCCGTTTCTACCTGTCCATGGAAGACAACCTCATGCGGATCTTCGCCTCCGATCGCATCCGCGCCATGATGGGATCGCTAGGGATGCAGAACGGCGAAGCCATGCCCAGCGCAAGGTGGAGGGGCATAACTTTGATATTCGGAAGAACCTTCTCGAGTACGATGACGTAGCCAACGATCAGCGCCAGGTCATCTATCGTCAGCGCGATGAACTTATGGCTGCGGAGGATATCTCCGAGACCGTCCTCGCCATGCGTGAAGAGGTCGTGGACGATCTGGTCGAGCAGTTCATCCCCACGGAAGCGGTGGAAGAGCAGTGGGATCCGGAAGGCCTAGAAGCAGCGCTGCGTGGGGAATTTGCCAGCGAGCAGCCCGTGGCCCAGTGGCTTGCTGAGGACCAGAATCTTGATGGGGAAGGGCTGAAGACGCGGCTCCTCGATAAGCTTGCTGAGGACTATGCCGAGAAGACGGCCCAGGTGGGCGACACCATGATGCGGCGCTT